>JBEKPK010000024.1:0-29265 GCA_049520795.1 Bryobacteraceae bacterium | reverse complement strand
GCCGGCGTCCCAGGCCAGTTCCGCGCGCGTGCGCTGGAAGAGCGCGCGTTTCGTGCCGCTCGGGGTGGTACAGGCGATCCTGGCGGGACGCAAGTTGGACGAGAATCAGTGGACCATAGACGGCCCGAGCGAATGCCTGGCGCCGGCCGGAAGTTCCGGTCCGTTTCGTACCGCGGTGCGATGGAGCGCGGCGGTGGACCGGCTCACCGGCGTCACTGAACGGCACGCCACCGCCTGCCTGGAGTTTCGCCCTGGTTGCGGATTGTGGACGGTGGCGTCTTTCGCCGATGAAGCGGCGCGCGACCGCTGGCAGGAACCCATCAAGGCGGCTTTCCGCCTGCTGGCCGACACCGGTTTCGGCGGGGAGCGCTCGCGAGGGTGGGGCCGTTCGGAACCACCAGAGTTCGTGGAAGGCACGCTGCCTGAGCTGATCTTGCCCGCCATTCGGGAAACGGTGGCGGAAACAGCGCCTCCGGCGCCGGTGGAAGAGGCCGCCGGTTGGCAGGCGGAAGCGCCTGCCCCACAAGACGAGCAGCCGGCTGTCGAAGAACTGGCGGCCGAGCCCGCCGCAGCGGAAGCATCGGTCGAGGCGCCGTCCGAGATCGCGCCGCTCGTGGTCGAATCTGGGGACGGTGGGGCAGGCGGTTCCGCCTGCCAACCGGCGCCCGAACCCACCGATTCAGTACCGGTCCTCGTACAACCGGCTCCGTCGGGGATTCCGGCCCCTGATACCGCGGGAGTGCCTGAGCAGGAATCCCAAGCCGGCCCGGCAGACGAAAGTCCATCGGAAGACGCGCAGGCCTGTGAGGCAGAGGCTTCCGCCTGCCCACCGGCTCTTGAGACGACCGATTTCGTACCGGTCCCCGAACAGCCGGCGCCCTTGGCGGCCTCCGAGCCGGAATTCGCAGCCCCTGACGTCGGAGTCTGTGAGGAAGCTGCTGGGCAGGGAGAAGCGCCTGCCCCATTCGAACCGTCGCCGCTGGCGATTCCGGCCCCAAATGCCGAGGCCGTGTCCAAGCCTGAAACCGCAGCCCCTGCCGGCCCGCCGGCTTGTGGGGCAGGCGCTTCCGCCTGCCAACCCGAGCCCATAGCCCCAAATGCCGAGGCAGTGCCCGAGCCGGAATCCCCAGCCGCTGCCAGCCCTCTGGACTCAACTCCGCCGGAAGAGGTGCAGGCCGCCTGCCAGCCCGATATTCACGAGTCGCCGCCTGCCCCACCGCAGCCGGCCGCGGCCCCTGAGCAACTAGCCCCCGCTCCCGGTTTCGAGAATGCCCAGCCGCACTGGCTGCTTTCCTTGTTTACGCCCGCGCCGGCCGATGCCGTGGACTGGAAGCGCGGCGATTACGCGCTGCTCTCGCGCGGCGGGCGCGTGGAGAGCCCAGCCGGTTCCGGCGAGCTCAAGAAGCAGGTTCACATGGTGGCCGAAGGTTCGGTGCTGTTCGCCGTATCGGCCCCGCGCGGCCTGGCCACCGACGTCGCGCCCGATGGCTTCGCCCACCCTGTGTACCGCGCCGGTTTCGCCGTCGCCGTTCCGCTGCCGAAAGGGAGCTGATGCGCTACCGCCTTACATGTCTGACCCCGCTGCTTGTCGGCGATGGCCGCAAGCTCAGCCCCATCGACTACATGGTCTGGAAAGATCATGTCAACGTGCTCGACCAGTGGCGCATCTTCCGCCTGCTGGCCAAAGGCCCGCGCCTGGAAGGATACCTCTCTCAGCTCAAGAAGGCGGATAAGCTGGATTTCGCCTCCTGGGGCGGATTCGCACAGAATTTCGCCGGCCGCCGTATACCCTTTGAGAACGCGGCTTGCTCGGTCTACTGGAACCGCGCCGCGGGCGAGAGCCTGCATATCCCGACCTTCGCCGCGGGGGCTTCCGGGCCTTACCTGCCGGCCACGGCAATCAAGGGCGCGCTGCGGACGGGCATGCTGTTCGCCCACTGGCGCGACGGCATGCTGCAGGGTATTTTGGAGCGCACCAAGGGCGAGCGCCCGCCGCGGCGCTTCGCGGAAGAGGCGGAGGAACAGGCCCTCGGCCCGGCCGGGTCAAACCGTATGCGCTTCGTGTGCGCCGGCGATTCGGCCCCGGTGGGAACCGCGCCGTTCAAAGTGTACCTGCTGCGGACTTCGACGCTGCTGCCCCGCGGGGCCGGTTTTTCCCTCGGCTGGAAGCTCAGCCCGCGCGGCGCCGTGGATGGAGCGCGCGCCGACGACAGCACCCCCGCGTTCGCCGAAATGGCCGTTCCCGGAGCCGCTTTCGAGGGCGATTGGAACGAGAAGACGTTCTTCCTCCAGCCCGAGGTGCGGCGTTCGATACGCTGGCCGGAATCCATGAACCGGGCCCGCGTTTTCGAAGCCGCCAATGTTTACGCCTCGGGACTGCTGGCGCTGCAAAGGCAGTACGCCAGTTGGGCCGGCATGGGCCTGCTCGATAAGAACCTGGACGAACTGGAGCAGCGCCTGGCCGCCGCGCGCGAAAAAGGCGCCTGCCTGCTGTCCCTGGGTTGGGGCGGCGGACTGCCCACCAAGAGCGCCTGGCTGGACTCGACCAACGCGGATTACCGCCAGATTCTGCACCAGTTCGGCCAGTACAACAGCGCTTTGGCCGGCAACCTGCCGTTCCCCAAAACGCGCCGCATAGTGTTCCTGAACAACCGCCCGGCCACCCTGCCCGGTTGGGTGGAACTGACGGTGGAAGGCTGAGGGCATGTCCGAAACGATTGACAGGCGAAAGCGCCTGTCCCACCTTGCTGTCGAAGGACTTCCATCCTCGGGTGGGGCAGGCGCTTTCGCCTGCCAATAGGTCCTTGCGCGCCTTTAAGAGAGCGGTTGGCCCCGCCTACCGGCCCGCGGGTGGCGGCGCCACGAACTTACTCCACGACGTACTTACTCAGCGTGATGCCGGGCAGCTCATACTCCACGATGGCGTAGCCGGTCACCGGCTCGGGAACGATCTCAAGCTGCGCTGTCGCAAGCACGTCTTGGGGAACCAACCACCGCGATCCCCGGTACTGGTATCGCTCCTCCGTGGTCAGTTGGAAGAACGTGTCGCGGTGATTGAGCGGCGAAAGCCACGTCATGCGCGGATACACGCCGGAAAAGATGGCGGATCCGAGCGGATCCTGCCACTCCCTGCCCGTATTCGGGTCCAGGAGCGTCACGTGCGTGAGGTTAGGAATTGCGGCCGGGGATTCGCAATCCACCTTTGTCGCTTCCTGCCCGAACCGTATTTCCGTTTGGATGGTGGAACATGTTCCCACGCCGGGAACGGCGGACCGCGCGCCGACGGCCATCCGCGAAAGCGTTCCACGGCGGTGGAATTCCGCGATGAGCTTGCCCCTCAGGGTTACGGTTCGATCCCCGATCCGGCCATAGAGCGCGCGGCCGAACGTCAGGACCTGTAACGTGGGCGTGGAATTATAGGGCGACAGATACGCCTCCAGGGAGACCTTCTGATTGTACAGTCCGGGGAAACCGGCTTGGTAGCGTTCTCCACCGGGAGCCCGAATTTCGAGCGCAAGCTGACTGTAGCGAACCATGGCGCCGCTGGGTACTCCGGAGACTTCGATAGGAACCGAGGCGAGCACAACGCTTACCGGCGCGCCCAGATTCCTCCGCTCGGCTTCGGTGGGCGGCCCCTGGCGGGATGAGAGGCTCACGGAAAGCGTTCCGCCGGCCGGCGCCGGCGAGAAAGCAGCCGCCACCTCCTCGCGGGGAAGCCACACATAAAGCGCCGCGGCGCCAACCGCGGCCGCGACGGCAAGCCATCGGGAGACGGTTGTGCGCCGCCAGCCGTATTGCAGCAGGGTGATCGCGAAAGCGCCCGAGGAGGCCAGCAACAAGGCGAGCCTGGCGCTGCTGGCCTCAACCGGCATTCGGTTCGCGAGATAGGCGCCGTAGGCATACGCGTTCATCAAGACGACCGCGGCGCATGTCAGGACGGCGATGAACAGGAACTGCATCACGTTTTCGACCAGCGTTGCCACGGCCACCGCGGGCAGCGTGAGCGCTGCCAGCAGAAGGACCTGTTTCCAGAGAAGCTCCGGAAGATAAGTGGAAGGCGAGAAGCCTCGCGCCCCCAAAATGGCCGCCTGGGCCAGGAAGTACGGAAGATGGATGAACGCCAGGAGGAACAGCGCTTTCGCCCCCAGCATAACCGTCCGCCGGCAGGGGAGCGTGGGCCAGAACTCGCGGTCGCCCACCAGCGGGTCCTGAAGAATCAGGAGGCCGATCAGGTAGATCCAGGCGAAGGGCAAAAGGACATCGAGCCATCCTTCCGCCAGACCCGGGGTGGCGTCCGCGCGCCAGCGGTCCAGGTGCGCCACCCAGGCCAGCAGGCCAAGGGTGACAGCTACCTGCCAGCACAGCCGCCGCGCGTCTTTCTTGAAAATGGGCCAGATCAGTCGCATCGCTCAACTCCCTCGGTGATTCTTCTTGGCCGACTTGGCTAGCGCGACGAAGATCGCGCGCAATGGAATGGCGCGGGCGGAAATGTCGTGCGCCCCCGGCAGGAACTGCCGGATTTCGGCGGCGCAGCGCGCCTCTTCGTACCGCGAATGGACGAAGCGCACCACCAGCGAAGACTGCTCGGCGTTCAGCCAGGCGGGCGGCAGATTCGGAGGCAGTTCGGCGGCGGTTTCGAGCACCACCTCGACCTCGCGGAAGCGCTCGGAAAGCGCCCCCATTTCCTCCACGAATTGGATGCGGCCCTGGTCCAGGTATCCCACGTGGGTGGCAAAGCTTTCCAGTTCCGCCAGATCGTGCGAGGCCAAGAACACGGTGGATTCCGCGGTCCGCTCCAGAATGCTTTCGATGACCTCTTCGCGCACCAGCACGTCGAGGCCGCCGAACGGCTCGTCGAGCACCAGCAGGCGTGGGCGGTAGGCCAGCGCGGCGGCCATGGCGGCTTTTATCCGCATGCCGCGCGACATGGCTTTCAAGGGGCGGTCAAGCGGGAGGTCGTAGAGACGGACCAGCTCGGCCAGATCGCCGTCCCGCCATGCCGGGTAGAACCCCTTGCAGTAAGAGAAGAAGTAACCGGCGCTCATCCAGCCGGGCAGACGCCGGTTTTCAGAGACGTAGCCCACCTGCGCCAGCTCGGCGGGGCCGAGCTTTCGGGAATCCACGCCCAGAACCTCGGCGCGCCCGGCGGTGGCGCGGAGCAGGTTCATGACAATCTTGATGGCCGTGGTCTTGCCGGCGCCATTGGGGCCGATCAGTGCGAACACGGCGCCCTCCGGCACATCGAGCGTGAGGTCCGCCAGCGCCTCGACGCGTCCGTATTTCTTTTTGAGTCCTTCGGTGCGTAACATGATGTCAGGACTTCTCCTGTGTTTCCCCGCTCTGCAGCTTGCGCCATTGTTCGGCGACCTGCTCCTGCAATTCCGGCAGACTCACGCCCAGCTTGATGGCTTCCACGGTCAACTGCTCCACGTCGCGCGCCAGCAGGCGCCCGCGTTCCGCGCGCCCGGCGGGCGGCCTCTGCGCCACCACCGTGCCTATGCCCGGCCGCACTTCCAGCAGGCCTTCCTGCTGCAACTGCGCAATCACTTTCTGCGCCGTGTTGAAGTGGATTTTGACGGCCTTGCTGAGCGTCCGGACCGAGGGAAACGGATCGCCCGGACGCAGTTTGCCCGAGATGATGGCCTTCTTGGCTGCGAACGCCACTTGCTCATGCGCCGGCGCGCCGGATTGAAAGACCACCCGGAAAGGGATCACATGTGTAATATAGTGCTTGTTACACTAAATTGCAAGAAGAAAATCCGAAAACATTCGGTGGGGCAGGCGCTTTCGCCTGCCAACCGGGCTCCAGGGCAGGCGGAACCGCCTGCCCCACCCACACCCTTGCCCCGGGTTCTCAGGTCCCGGGTTGCAGTAACAGCTTCTCCAGGCCCGCCAGCGCCCCTTCCAGGCGCTGTGGCCGGGTGAGCACTCCCTCGAAAAGATCGCCCTTCGCCGCAAAGCGTTCCCGCGCATTGGCCAGGTTGAACTGTCCCGGATGAAGACCATGGCGCACTTCGCTCCATTCGAGCGGCGTGGCCACCGGCGCGCCGGGGTAGGCGCGCAGCACGTATGGGGCGGCGATGGTCTTCGAGAAGCCGTTTTGCAGGTAGTCGAAGTACACGCGCCCGCTCTTTCTCTTGGCCACGGAACGCGGCGTGGTGAATAATTGCGGCTGTTCCGCGGCCACCACCCGCGCGATCAGCTCGGCGAACGTGCGCGTCTCTTCAAAGGAGTAGACCGGCTCCACGGGGACATAAATGTGCATGCCGTCGCCGCCGGTGGTCTTCGGATATCCGGTCAGCCGGATGCGGTCGAGCGCCCGCTTCACCAGCAGGGCGGCGTCCACGATCCGGTCGAACGGGCACTCCTGCGGGTCCAGGTCGATGAGCACGAAATCGGGGTTCTCGAGCGTGGGCGCGCGGCTCATCCAGGGGTTCTGGTCGATGCAGCCCAGGTTCACGAGGTAGAGCAGGCTGGCGCGGTCCTGCGCGAAGGCGTAGCGGATGGGGCGTCCGTTGTGCTCGGAAGGAATCCGCTCCGTGCGGACCCAGGTGGCGAACTTTTCGGCCACGTTTTTTTGAAAGAAGAACTCCTTGCCGATGCCGTCGGGGTAGCGTTTGAGGGAGAGCGGCCGGTCCTTGAGGTGCGGCAGAATCAAGCCCGCCACGGCGTCGTAGTAATTCAGGACGTCGCGCTTGGTATAGCCTTCGTCCGGATAAAACACCTTGCCCAGGTTGGTGAATTTCAGGGAATGACCGTCGATTTCGAGCGCAGCCTCTTTCGCCTCCGCGGGCAGGAGATCTTGGGGCGTGCCGGTTTCCATGGCGACCTGGCGCGCCGCCACGTCCGTGCGCAGCCCCAGAAAGACGGGCGCGCGGAGGCGGCCATCCTGCGTCCAGTTGGCAAACTTCACCTGGCATACCAACTCGGGCCTCAGCCAGGTCATGCCGCAGTCGGGCTTGGGGCGCTCCGCGAAGGGACACTCTTTTACGATGAGCGGCCGCATGCGGGCGTGGAGGTCCGCGAGCGACTTCTGGTCGAAACCGGTCCCCACATTGCCGGCCCACCGCAGCCGGCCATTTTCGTATATGCCCAGCGCGAGCGCGCCGAAGAAATCGCGGCTGCCTTGCGGCTCGGTGTACCCTCCGATCACAAACTCCTGCTCGCCCACGATCTTGAGCTTGAGCCACTCGCGGCTGCGCCTGGCTTCATAGAGGCTGGTGACGCGCTTGGCTACGATACCCTCGAGTTGGTTGGCGCGGGCCGCCTCCAGCATCGCTTCTCCGTCCGCCGGGAAGGCCTCCGAGATGCGCAGCTCGGCGCAGGGCGTCACCACCGATTCGAGCAGCTTGCGGCGCTCGGCGAGCGTCACGTTGCGGAGATCGTATCCGTCCAGGTAAAGCAGGTCGAAGACGAAATACACCACCGGAGTGGAGCGCGCCAGGTGCGCCACGGAGTTGGGATCGGCGTTCGAGATACGCGGTTGAATCAGGTGAAAGCGCGCCACGCCCCTGGCGTCCAACACCGCGATTTCGCCGTCGAGCACGGCCTGAAGCGCCGCGATGTGGTGAGGGATCACCGCCAGCTCGGGATACTGCCGCTCGCAGCGCAACCCATTGCGAGACTGAAGCCGAAGCTCCTCTCCATCGATGAAAGCGATGGCCCGCGCGCCGTCCCATTTCACTTCGAAGAGCCAGTCTTCGCCCTTCGGCGGCCGGTCGGCGAGGGTTGCCAGCATGGGCTCGACGGCGTCCGGCATTTCGGCTTCCCGCGCGCCTTTGACAGCGCCAAACGCTTTGGCGCTGTGGCGGCGCGTCTGTTTGACAGGGACGAACTGCGCGGTTTGCGGCTCCCGTTTGGCGGCGTGCGCCGGCCCGCTTTTCCACACGCGGTCCGGCGCGCCGGCGGTTTTCCGCTTGGCTCTGCGGGCCGGCAGGTTGCGGGCGATTTCTTCCTGGGTGCGGCCGGAGAGTACGCTCGATGCGTAGCTTTCCACATCCCAACCGGAGGTGGCGAACGCGTCCCGCTTCTTGATGAGCAGCCACTCATTGCCTTTGCCGCGGCCTTTCATAAGCACGAGGGCGAAATCGCCGTTCAGTTTCTCCCCGTGGAGGCGGAATTTCAGGTCGCCGCGCGCCAGTTGGCGCTGGGCGTCGCCGTCGCCCAATACCTCGAACGTGCCCCGGTCCCACAGCATCACGCTGCCCGCGCCGTAGTTGCCGGCGGGGATGTTGCCTTCGAAATCGCCGTATTCGACGGGATGGTCCTCCACATGCGCCGCCAGGTGGCGCACGGCCGGGTCGATCGTGGGCCCCTTCGGAACAGCCCAGGATTTCAATACGCCGCCGATTTCCAGCCGAAAGTCGTAATGCAGCCGGGTGGCGTCGTGCCTCTGCACGCAGAAGTAATTGGCGCGCGGCGTGCTCGGTTTTTCGCTTGGGGGAGGCTCGGGAGTGTTCTCGAACCGGCGTTTCGCGGCGTACTCGTCGAGGGCCATAATTCGCTGCAACCCCTTTGTTTACATTTACATCTTATAAAGGTTTAGAGTACGCATCGCACTCGAAAGTAAGGAGCCGCACATATGGCATCGAGCGTCTGGAAGGGCCACCTGACATTCGGCCTGGTCTCTTTTCCCATCCGCCTGTTCAGCGCCGCGCGCAGTGAGACCATCGGTTTCAACCTGCTGCACAAGGAAGACCATTCTCGCATCCGGCAGGTGACTTATTGTCAGGCGGAGGATAAGCCGGTCCCGCGAAACGAGCTCGTGAAGGGCTACGAGTACGAGAAGGATCGCTATGTGGAGATCGACGAGGAAGACATCAGGAAGGTGGCCCCGAAGACTGCCAAGGTAATGGAGATTCTCGAGTTCGTCAAGTCCGAACAGGTGGACCCGGTTTACCTGGAGAGCTCCTATTACGTGGCCCCGGATGAGGGCGGCGAAAAGCCTTACGCGCTGCTGTTCCAGGCTCTCAGGGAGTCGAAGTTTTATGCGCTGGCCAAGGTGGCCATGCACAATCGGGAGCACATCATCGTGCTGCGTCCCGGCGCCAAGGGCATTCTTTCCCACACCATGTACTATCAGGACGAAATCCGGCAGGTGGACGAGTTTCGAACCGATACCAGCCTGGTGAAGGAGAAGGAGCTCGACATGGCCAAGATGCTCATTTCCTCGCTGGAAGCCGATTTCGAGCCGCAGAAATATCACGACGCGTTCCGCGACAACGTTCAGAAGATGATCGAAGACAAGATCGAAGGCAGGAAGGTGGTGGCCACTCCGGAGCCGCGCGTGGCGCCGGTGATCGACATCATGGAAGCGTTGAAGCGAAGCCTGGCGGAGAAGCGCAAGCCCGCGCAGCTAGCCACTGCCAGCGCCGGAGCGGCGGACGCGGCGGAGGCCGAGGCGGCGCCCCGGAAACGCGCCCTCAAGAGCGGGGCGTCCTGAGAAGGCAAAAACAATTCGAATTAGGATTGATTTATTCCGCGCGCTGTTGTCAAATAGGTCCGATGGCCACCAAGAAAGTTGCAACGCCCAAACCGGCAGTGAAAGCCCCGGCCAAGAAGAAGAGGGCTGCCTGCAAGACCAAGGCCTGCTAACGGCCCGCTAATCACGCGGCAGGCGGCGTCCGCGGGCCTGCCGCGACGCGTCCCGAAGAACGGACGGCGATCAGGCCCTCAAGGCCTCCTCCACGCTTCCGTAGAACGAGAACACCGTATCGAGAAGGCTGACGTGGAAGGATTCGAAGATGTGCCCGGTGGCGCCCGCCATGCGCATCTCGCCTCCCGCGGCGGCCAGTTTGTTGAAGCTGGAAATGAAGCGGCCGATGCCGGTGCTGTCGATGGCGGTCACGGCGGAGAGGTCGAAGACCACGAGCCGGGTCCCCCGTCGCAGCAACTCCTCGACCAGAGTGACAATCTGTTCGCTCGCCGGCCCCATCATCACCCGGCCCGAAAGCGTGACAACGACCTTCCCCGGGGCCACCTCCTGGTGACTGATCTGCATCGACATGGCAGCGACCAGTTTAAGCCGTTGCGCCGGAAAGCGCTAGTTTTTACTTGGCGTACAGGCCGATGATCCGCTCGATGGCGCGGCGGCACACCGCGCAGAAGCCCACCTCATCGCGCGTGAACATGATGCAGTCCTGTTGCGGCCGGTAGTAGCCCTTGGCTTCGTACAGGGCGCCTTCAAAGGCGCCGACCTTGCCGGCGTTCGGTCCGCCGGAAAGCAGGGCGGTCTCGCGCTGGCGCTCCTCGCGAAACAAGGCTTCCATTTCCTCCTCCGGGCGATGCCCGGCGCGGATGGCGCGGCGGCGCGCCAGAGTATCTTGCTCCATCTTTTCGAACTCAAGCTTGGGCCACGGCGATGGCAAGTTGATACCGGCGCTCAGTAGTTCCTTCCACTTGGCCGCTTGCGGATCGGCCGTGGCGTTTGGCTCCCAAGGCTCGGGGCGTTCAGAGGAGCTGCCGTAAGCCACGTCCGAGGTATAGTATTCGTCCGCCAGACCGGCGAAATGGTGCCCGAACTCGTGCACGAATATATAGGGCGTGAAAGCGTTGTCGGCGGCCACGGTGGCGTACAGATTGAAGATTCCGCCGCCGCCGTATTTGCGGTCGTTGACCACGATTTCGACGAACTCGTAGGGGGCGGCCGCGGCGATCTCGCGCCACCGGTTGTCGAATGCCAGCACGTAGCGCTCGGACCCGAAGGCATCGTACGCGGCGCCGAGAGGCGAGCGGCGCCAGACGCCGTCCGAGGGCCGCCCCACGCCGCTCTCCTGGGCCGGCGTGTCGATGGCCCACACATTGAAATCGCTCTTGTGCTCCTTGAAGGGCGACGCCGCAAACAGGGTAGCGGCCAGGCGCCGCGCGTCGCCGTGCCATTTGTCCATCTCCGCGGCAGTATAGCCATCGCCCAGCAGGAGCAGGTCCACCTTGTCGCGCGGTGGCCCGTTTTCCAAAACGGCCCACACGTTGAGCTTGGGCGGGGCGGCGCGGTTGATGGCCGGGTCTGCGGGGTCCACCATCACCGACCAGATCTCGCGAAACTCGTTGCGGGGGCCGCGCTTCTTGATCACCACCTGCACCGGCGCGCCCGGCGCCGGAAAGCGAACGCTTTCGGGAAATGCGCGCCGCACCAGTTTGGCCTCGTCGGTGGTTTCCCACTCGCCGTAAACGCTGGCGAATCCGCGCGAATAGATCAGCCGGTTGGTGGCGCGGTCGATCACCTGGAAGTAGTACTTGCCGAGGTTGGTCTCGTCGATCCAGCGGTCGAGCGGTCCCGGCCACGGGCCTTCGAGCGAGATGGATTCGAGCGCCAAGGTCTCCTCGGAGGCCGTGCCGGAATGCACGTAGTCGAGCCGCATGGTGCGCGGCGTGGAAGGCTGAGCGCCGGCCAGCGCGGCGGCCGCGGCGAGCGTCAACAGGAATCGGGTCATGACTTGCTTCAGGATAACGCCAAGGGCGGACGGCTCCCGGCGCCGGGTTCCCCGAGTGATTGCAATGATATCATCGATGTATGGCGAGCATCACGATACGGCGCCTTGAAGACACGGTTAAGACGAAGCTGCGCCTCCGGGCGGCTGGCCATGGCAGATCCATGGAAGAGGAGGCGCGTGAAATCCTGAAGGCCGGTCTGAGGGCGAAACGCCTTCCCCGTCTCAATCTCGCGGAATCGATTCGCCGGTACGTCGAGCCTCTCGGCGGCGTGGAACTCGCGCTCCCGCCGCGGGAATCTGTTCGGCGTCCACCGAAGCTCGCCAAGTGATCGTACTCGACACAAATGTGCTTTCGGAGGCGCTCAAGCCCGTGCCTTCCCTCGTGGTTCTGCGTTGGCTGGGAGCGCAGGAGCCCTCGTCCGTGTTCACGACGACGATCACTCAGGCGGAAGTCCTGTACGGCATAGAGACGCTGCCGCTGGGCAAGCGCCGAACGCGACTGCTGGCGGCCGTCGAGCGGATGTTCGCCGCGGAGTTTGAGGGCCGGATACTGTCTTTCGATGAGGACGCAGCCCGCGCGTTCCCCGGAATTGTGGCCGCACGAGACGCTGCGGGCCGCCCGATATCGCAGTTCGATGCCATGATTGCGGCTATTGCGCGCTCCCATCGCGCGGCCGTCGCGACGCGGAATATCGCCGATTTCCAGCATTGCGGCATAGACGTCATCAATCCATGGACCGAATAGACCGCCGCTGGCTGGCGTTCGTCGCATGGCGCCGGCTTCTCCGGCGATTGCTGGGTTTCCTCGACGTGCGCTCGAAGCGGAGCGCTTTCGCGCGCCCTCAGGCGGCGAAGAGGCGGCGGACCATGGCCTCGCGTTCCCTTAGCCCGTCTCCCTCGAACTCCGCTGCAACCTGTTCGAGCAGATCCGGAATTTCAAGGTCCTGAGGGCATTTCTCCAGGCAATCCAGGCAGCGCGAGCATAGGGAAGCATAACCAGGGTGGCCTGACACCACGCCGCCCGCTCGCAGAGCATAGAGGAATCCAGCCTCCTGGGTCTTGCCGAAGGTGTGAAAAGCGTTGAAAATGTCGAAGACGCCGGGTATATCGACGCCCGACGGGCACGGCTGGCAGTACCCACAGCCGGTGCAGGCAACCTTCATGATCTCGCGGTATTTCCGGGTGACTCTCCCGATCAAGTCAAGTTCCGCGGCAGTGAGCGAACCGGGACGCGCATCGGCGGCGATCCTGAGGTTCTCCTCAATCTGCGCCTCATGGTTCATCCCCGACAATACCACCGTCGCCTCCGGGTGGTTCCAAACCCACCGCAGAGCCCACTCGGCGGGCGTGCGGCGCCGTTCGGCCTCCCGCCAAAGCGCGTCGATGGCCGGCGGCGGGGAAGCGGCCAGCACGCCGCCGCGAAGAGGCTCCATAACTATCACGCCGAGGCCCTTCGACGCCGCGTACTTCAGCCCCTCGGAACCGGCCTGGTGCTCTTGATCGAGGTAGTTATATTGAATCTGGCAGAATCCCCAGGGATAGGCGTCGACGATGCGTTTGAAATCCTCCCGGATCCCGTGAAAGGAGAAGCCGGCATTCACGATCCGTCCGTCGGACTTTGCCCGGTCGAGAAACCCGGCGACGCCGAGCGCCGCGACCCGGTCCCAGGCATCTCCATTGAGCGAGTGGACCAGATAGTAATCGATCCGGGAGGTGGCGAGCCTCTGTAGCTGCGCGTCGAGAAAGCGGTCCATATCCGCGCGGCTCTTAACCAGCCAGGAGGGCAGCTTGGTAGCGAGTTTCACCCGCTCGCGGCATCCGCCCGCGAGGGCCCGGCCGGTAAAGGGCTCGCTTTCGCCCCCATGATAGGGCCAAGCCGTGTCGACGTAATTTACTCCGCCTTCGATGGCGCGCCGGATCTGGCGGGCAGCCCTTTCCTCGTCGATCCGCCCATCTTTCTGCGCCAGGCGCATGCAACCGAATCCCAGGACCGACAATTCGTCTCCCGTCCCCGGCGCCTTCCTGTAGAGCATTCGTTCTCCCTGAGCGCTTATTTTATCGCCTGGCGCTTCACGCCCTTTCTTTCTTACCGCCAGATTCACTTTACGAGACTTGCGCTGACCATGGACTCAAGAGCAACGGCGAGGGGGTCGCGAGCGGACGGGTCCGGGAAGACGAAAGGTCCGGCATTTTTACGGGTTCTTTGGCGTCCGGTCCGCCGTTATCGTATCCGTCTCCAAAGCGCCGGTTATCAGGCGGGCGCCGCGGTCGAAGGTCAGGTAGTGGAATCCCCATTGAATGAAGACCACCACGCGGCTCTGGAACTGCACCAGGTACATCAGGTGGATGAACAGCCAGACCAGCCAGGCGAGAAGGCCCGACAGGCGCAGGCCGAAGATGTCGGCCACCGCGGAGCCGCGACCGATTACGGCGAGCTCGCCCTTATCGAAATAGCGGAAGGGCGGAATCTCCTTTCGGCCATCGAGACGCTGCCGAATGGCGCGCGCCACGTAGGATCCGCCCTGCATGGCCACCTGCGCGACGCCGGGCAGCGGCTTGCCTGCGCCGTCCGTGGTGCAGGCCAGGTCGCCCACCACGTAGACCTCCGGATATCCAGGGATGGTGAGGTCCGCGCGCACCGCGATGTGGCCGCACTTGTCCGTGGCCGCGTGCGTTCGGGCAGCCAGCGTGCGGCCGAAGCTGGTGACCGTGACGCCGCCGGCCCACAGTACAGTCTTCGATTCGTACCGCTGTTCGGGGCCCTCGGCGGCGCGGAAGGTCACTCCGCTGGAGTCGAGCGCCACCACTTTCACGCCGCTGCGCACGCGCACACCCAGCCGCGCCAACGATTCCTCGGCGCGCGCGGAGAGGACTTCTGGATAGTTGGGCAGGACGCGGGAAGAGCCGTCCAGAATGACGATGCGCGCTTCTTCGGGACGGATGGAGCGGAAATCGCGCTTCAGAGTGTGATGCGCAATCTCGCCCAGAGCGCCGGCCAGCTCCACGCCCGTGGCCCCCGCGCCCACGATGACGAAGGTCAGCCATGCCTGGCGCTGGGCGGGGTCGCTCACCCGTTCGGCGGCTTCGAAAGCGTATAGGATCTTGTGGCGGATAGCGGTGGCCTCCTCCACGCTTTTCAGGCTGGGAGCCCATTCGCTCCACTGGTCGTGGCCGAAGTAGGAAGTCTCCGAACCGGTGGCGACAATCAACGAATCGTATTCGAATTCCGCGCCGTCGCGCAGGACGATGCGTCTTGCGCCGGGTTGGATGTCGGCCGCCTCCCCCAGCAGCACGCGGACGTTCTTCTGGCGGCGGAGTATGCCCCGCAGCGGCGCGGAAATGTTGGCGGGCGATAGAGAACCGGTGGCCACCTGATACAGCAGGGGTTGAAAAAGGTGGAAATTGCGCTGGTCGATGAGGGTGATGTCCACGGGGGCCCGGCGCAGCGCGCGCGCCGCGTAGAGCCCGCCGAACCCACCGCCGAGAATGACGACGCGATGCGTGATGACTCTCAGGATAGCGGGGCGATGGCCGATTCGAGCGTGAACTCACGCACAAAGGGGCTGATGGACCGCAAGGCAGCGATCGCCTGCCTCAGCCGAGGCATGATGGGGTCGAAAAAGGCAGGCGATTTCGCCTGCTGACCCGGATCTTCATGAAATACCACGGGCCGAAGGCCCATCCCAACAGGCTACGAACGTCGATTGTCTGTGCCAGCGCCGGGCTTTTTCAGCATCCCATTCAATTCACCGGCGGCTCGGGCAGGTGGATTATCTTCTTTTGGATGGCGTACTGCACAAGCTGCGCCTTGTTGTGAATGTCGAGTTTGCGCATGAGATTAAACTTGTGCGCCTCTACGGTTTTGACGCTGAGCTCGAAGCCGGAGGCAATTTCCTTCACGGATCCTCCTTCCGCGAGCATTTTGAGAACCTCCCGCTCGCGTTTGGTGAGGGCTCCAAAGCGCATCTGGCGAATGGGCGAGCGGCCCAGGAGGCGGAAGCCATCCACCAGGCGCGACAGCAGGCGCGGGCTCAGATAGCTGCCGCCCTTTTGAACCTCGCGTATGGCGGTGAGCAGTTGGTCGGCGGGGCTCTCCTTGAGGATGTAGCCGCTGGCGCCGATCTCGACGCACTCCGCCAGGTATTCCTCGTCGTCGTACATCGAAAGGAAGACCACCCGTGTTTCCGGGCGCTCCTTGCGAATCTGGCGCGTGGCTTCGAAGCTGCTCATGCCCGTCATCCCGATATCCATGAGGACCACATCGGGATGAACCTGGCGCGCCAGAGCGACCGCATCGGAGGCATTGCCGGCTTCTCCGGCGACCTCGATATCGGACTCGGCGGAAAGCAGCGTTCGAACGCCTTGCCGGAAAAGAGTATGATCGTCAGTTAACAGAACGCGAATCTTCGACATGGTTTTCCATTTCCGCGGATGCCCGCGGCAATTCTAAGAGCACGGTGGCGCCCTTGCCGGGAGCGCTGCGAACGACGAGCGTTCCGCCGATCAGCGCGGCGCGGTCGCGCATACCCGACAGACCGAATGACGCCGGTTTCCTCTTCGCTACATCCGTTCCGAAGCCGGCGCCATTGTCCGCGACGCTCAGCCTGATATTTCTATCGGAGGTTCGGAGCGAAAGCATTACACGGCCGGCCCCGGAATGCTTGGCCACGTTCTGCAGGGACTCCTGCGCCACGCGGTACACGATCTCCTCTACCCTCCTGGGCAGGCGCGCCGGAAGGCCGGCCAGGCGAAGGCGCAGCCGGCCGGGGTGCATCTTGCGGAAGCGCGCCGCCAGTTGACGCAAGGCGGAGGCGAGCCCCAGGCGCTCCAGCACGGAAGGGCTCAAGGCGGCGACGATTCGCCGCAACTCGACGATGGTACGCTCGATCACTTCGCGCGCCTCGCGCAGAGGCGGCGCCAGCGCCTGGGGCGCTTGCCGTTCCAGCATTTCCAATTGGAGGCGCACGAAAAGCAGGCTTTGGCCGGCTTCATCGTGGAGCTCGCGGCCGATGCGGCGGCGTTCCTCCTCCTCGGCGCGGCGCCACTCGGCCTCCAACCGTCGGACTTCCTCCTCCAGGCGAGCCCGCTCGATGGCTTCCCGGCAGCTTCCGGCCGCGGCCTCGAGCAGGGTCATCTCGCGCGGCAGCCAGGGACGCGGCTTGGCGAACCCGACCTGGATCACAGCCGCCCCGGCTGGGTGAGACCAGTAGGAGGCATAGCGATGCTCGAGCGCAGCGCTGTCAATGAGCCGCTCATTCGGATCGCCATGCTCGATGTAAAGCGGACCCGCGAGTTTTCCCGAGGCGGGCGCGGGCAGCCGGACCAGGCGGCCGGCGCGCGCCCGCACGGCCCTGGACAGGGCTCGCACTATAGCTTGCAGGGCGCCGTCCAGCCCATCGGCTTTCGCCCGCGCGCGGTGGAACCCGAACAGGGCCTGGGCTTCGGACTCGCGAACCTGGTAGAAGGCGTTGTTCAGGGCCAGACTCGTGGCCAGACGCAGTTGCTCCCGCGCCGGCGCGAACCGGCCTTCCAGGATGGGGTCGAGCAGCGCGCCGAAATCGGCCAGCGCCCGATCCACTTCCTCCGGGCCGGCATTCAACTTCGCCAGGCGCCGCCCGTGGTACTCCACTTGTTCCAGAAAACGCGGGAGCGAGCGGAAACGGGACGCCGCCGCCGGCGTAATGGAAACCAAGGCGAGCACGCGGGCGTCCTCGCGCCGGTCATCACCAAAGATGGGCCCCTCGTTGCCCAACAGCGCCGAGAAATCCACGTCCAGCCGGCGGGCGTAGGGAGCAATTTCCCGGAGCATCTTCGCTATGTGACGGCGCGCGGCGGGCGTGAGTGGCGGCTCAAACATCTCGTGCCACTCAGTGGATCGGCGGAATCCGCGCCGCGCTTTAGGAGAAACGCCTTACTCGACGTACTGCACTTCCTCTTCGAGCTCGATGGCAAAGCGCGTGCGCACGCGCGCCTTGAGGTCGGCTATGAGGGCGGATAGATCGGCCGCCGTGCCTGCGCCGGCGTTGTAGATGAGGTTGGCATGATAGGGCGCCACGTGAATGTCGCCGCGTACCAAGCCCCTGGCCCCCGCCCGCTCCAGAAACCAGGCGGCCGCCACCTTGCCCTCGCGCACGGCGGTGGCGGGGATCCCGGCCGCCACTTCAGCGGGCAAGTCTCTCACCATCAGGTTCTTGAAAATGCTGCCGGCGCACTTCATGGTGGCCGGGAACTTCTCGTTGCGAATTCTCAGGATCTCATCGGCGGTCTGGCGCAGGGCCCCAGAATCGCCGGGATCGAGCAGCAATTCGACGGAGAAGATCACCCACGCTTTGTTTCGCTTGAATTCGCTGCCGCGGTACTCGAAGCCGCACTCCTGGGGGCCGGCGAAGCGGATCTCGCGGCCGTCGTAGAAGCGAACGCCGGCCACGCGCTCGGAGATGGAATGGCCGTACGCGCCGGCATTGCCATACACGGCGGCGCCAACGGAACCGGGGATGCCGGCCAGGGTTTCCAGGCCCTGCAGGCCGCGCGCGATAGCGAAATCCACCAGATCCTCGAGGACCGCGCCCGCCCCGGCCACCACCGATCGGCCGGAGGCGTCGAGATGATCGCCGCGGTAGCGGAGCACGATGCCTCGGAAGCCGCGGTCCGACACAATGAGATTCGTGCCGCCGCCGATCACCACCGTGGGCAGACCGCTCGTGCGCGCGACGTCGAGCGCGGCGACGAATGCTTCCGCGCTGGCGGTCTCGGCGAAAATATCGGCTTCGCCACCGATGCCGAAACGCGTGTAGCGAGCGAGCGGCACGCCCGCGGAGACAGCTACATCGGGGAGTTCGGCGAGGCGCGCCCGGGCCTCCTCCGTGGTGGACATCTCACTTCAATTATAAGGGGGCCGTTCCCAGGTCTGTTAAGCTGAAGGCCACGGATGCGCGTGACGGTGGACGCCGTGCCCCTGCTCTATAGGAGCGCGGGCGTCAAGAACTACCTCTATTATTGGATTCGCCACCTGCTGCGGGAAGCGGGCGACATGGAGATTCGCCTGTTTCCGTTTCTGCGAGAGCCGCGGTCTCTCGATCACGACAGCTCCGGCGCGGATTTCCTCACCACCTTTACGCGGCTGGGCCTGATGTTCGCGCTCAACCGAATTCCGCTCGGCCTGGCGCAATGGATCGGACCAAGGCCGGACGTGTTCCACGCTGCCAAGCTCAAATACCCGCCCCGAGCGGCGCGGCTGACGGCGACGGTGCACGATCTCACCTGGAACACCATGCCGGAGATGCACTCACCGGCGAATGTGGCGGCGGAGCGGATATTCGCGGAACGCGTGCTGCGGCGCGCGGATGGGCTTATTGCGGTCTCCGAAGCGACGCGCGCGGACGCGGTTCGGATCCTGAGACTGGCGCCGGAGAAGATCCGCGTGATTCACCATGGGGTGGCCGAGGAGTTCTTTCGAGCCGGTCCGGCGGAAGCGGAGGGGGCCCGGACGCGGCTCGGCTTGCCGCGTCCGTATGCGCTGTTCGTGGGGACCGTCGAGCCGCGCAAGAACGTCGGCCTGCTGCTGGACGCGTGGTTGGGGCTTTCGCGCATGCTCCGGGACGAGTTCGATCTGGTGATAGCGGGCCCGGCGGGCTGGCGGCAGCGGGAGACGCTGGCTCGGCTGCGCAATCCGCCTCCGGGGGTGCGGTATCTGGGCTACGTTCCGCAGCGCGACTTACCAGGGCTAGTGGCGGGGGCTACGGCTTTCGTGTACCCGTCCTTGTACGAAGGCTTCGGGTTTCCAGTGGCGCAGGCGATGGCCGCCGGCGTCCCGGTGGTGACCTCGGCGGTCTCGTCGCTGCCGGAAATTGCGGGCGGCGCGGCCGTGCTGGTGGATCCGCGCAGCGAAGCGGAGGTGAGGCGGGCGCTGGAGGATGTGCTCACTTCCCCCGAGCGGCGCCGCGGAATGATCGAGCGGGGACGGCGCAACGCGGGCCGCTTCTCGTGGAGCGAGTGCGCGCGGCGGTCGATCGCGTTCTTTCGCGATGCGGCGGGATGAAAGAAGAATGCCCGTGCGGGTCTGTGGCTACTTGCACTTGGCGTCCAACGCTTCGGCCGCGGCCTTCAGCATTGCCGCGCGCGGAGCCGCGTCGCCGGTCCAGATCTCGTACTGGCGCTGAGCCTGTTCGATGAACATTTCCAGTCCGGGGATGACCTGCTTGCCCTGCTCCCTGGCGCGACGGATCAATTCGGTCTCGGCCGGATTGTACACCATATCGAACACCACGTCGGCCGGTATTTTGCCGTCGAAGAAGCACTCGTTGACGTGCGGGAACATGCCCAGAGGCGTGGCATGCACCAAGGCGTCGAAATGCCGCGAATCGAGCTGCTCGCGCAGGATCGCGTCGGCGCCGCAGACTTTGGCAAGGGAGCGGACGCGGTCGGCGTTGCGGCCCACCAGGGTGACCTTGGCGCCCGCGACGGCCAGTGCGAACACCGCGCTCCGCGCCGCCCCGCCGTTGCCCACCACCAGCACCGAGGCCGTCCGCAACCGCACCAGTTGGCCCAGCGGCCCCGTAACTCCGGCGGCGTCGGTGTTCGCGCCGCGCCATTTTCCGGATTTCCGCCAGACGGTGTTCACCGCTCCGATGCGCCGCGCCAGCGGTTCCACCGAATCCAGGTACCGGACAATCCTCTGCTTGTGCGGAATGGTGACGCTGAAACCGGCCAGCGGCAGCCTCTCCGCCAGCGAGAAAAAATCGCGCAGATACGCGGGCGAAACCAGGAACGGCAGGTATACGGCGTCCAGGCGGCGGAATTGGAAGGCGCGGTTGTGCACGGCCGGCGAAATCGAGTGCCGGATGGGGTCCGCAATCACGCCGTAGATCTTCGACGCCTTCCCCAGGCTCTCGACGTGGAACAGGCGCCGCAGTTGATGCCCGCTCACCTGCCCCGCCGCGGTGCCTTGCGCGTACATGGGCGCCGCATACGTGAAAGCCCCGCCAAACACCGGTGAGAGCACGCGCGTGGGAAAGCCCAGCTCGCCCATCGCCAGCACCACCAGCCGGTGCTTGGGCAACGCCTTAGCGACGGCCAGCACGCGCATATTGTCCGAAGGTTTGCGCGCCGTGGTCACCACCTTGTAGGCGTCGGCCTGCACCCGCATCACGCGGCCCACCACCGTATCCATGGACGGAGTCGCCTCGAAGTTGTGGTACGAGACGATCAGGCGCGCCCGGCCGCGGAACTGATTGAGACGCTCGTCGGCGGCCTCCGCCGTCTCGATCTCGATATCCACCGCCTGGGCGCCCGCCGCCGTGGCCCGTTCCAACAGGCCGAGCTGTTCTTCGATGCTGCCGTTGAACTTGCCATGGTTCTGATGCCGCCGGCACGTGGCCAGTACGATGCAATCCGGAAACTCTTCGAGGAATCGCCGTATGGCGTCGGGACCGTCGCGGGGATGATCGAGGAAGTCCAACCGGAATTCAAAGAAGGTCTCTCCGGCTTCCGCCTCTCGCCGGGCATGGTCCAGCAAGGTGGGAACGTCCGGAAGGCCCAGTGCGACGCAAATCCGCGGGAACGACCTGGTCTGCGGCATCGTAGATTCGGAACTTCCCAGAATACCACGGGCGCCCCCGCCGCGAATTCGCCGCCGCCGGGCCGCAACGACGCTTCGGTTGCCGAGCCAATGCTCGCCGCTTCCCTCTACGCACCACCGAGAGCCACCCGCAGCGCGGGTTGGCGGATCGCGCCGGCGATTGCCGCCAAACTCTTAAACAGTCTCTTGTCGATTTGGACTTTCAGCGCCTCGGCTATTACCTGCGTCCAGCCGTGCGCCGGATCCCTGTGTGGGGCTCCGCCCGGTGTATGCTGGAGGGGAAAACTCGGACACGCCTCGAGATGAATGATCCCTTAGCCAGAATCCTGGTCGTCGATGATGAGCGAAACCAGCGCTCCGCCCTGGGCAGCGTGGTAACCCGCTGGGGATATCAGGTGGAAACCGCGTCGGACGGCGCCGAGGCGCTGGTGAAGCTCAAGGACTTCGACGCCGACGTGGTCATCACCGATCTCAACATGCCCAACCTGGACGGCAAGGGACTGCTCGAGGAGCTGCGGAAGCTGCCCTCGCCGCCTCCGGCCATCGTCCTCACGGCGTTCGGCAACCTGGAAACGGCGCTCGAGACGGTGCATCAGTTGGGAGCGTTCTGGTTCATCGAGAAGCCCCTGCAGCCGCAGGTGCTGAAGATGGTGGTGGAGCGGGCGCTCGACCGCCGGCGCCTGGCCACCCACGCCGGGCGTCTGGAGCGCGAACTGGCTTCGCGCGGGGTTCTGGGCGAGCTGATCGGCGAATCGGCCTCCATGCGGGAAATCTTCGCCATGCTGCAACAGGCGGCGCCGGCGAAGGCCACCATCCTGATCACCGGAGAAAGCGGAACCGGCAAGGAGATCGTGGCGCGCGCCATTCACCAGCTCAGCCCCCGGCGGTCCGGCCCGTTCTTCGCCGTGAATTGCGCTGCCATGCCGGAGTCGCTGATCGAAAGCGAGCTTTTCGGCCACGAGAAGGGGGCCTTCACCGGCGCCTTGGAACGGCGCGCCGGATGCTTCGAACTGGCCCGCGGCGGCACGCTTCTGCTCGACGAAATCGGCGACATGCCGTTGAGCACGCAGGCCAAGCTGCTGCGCATTCTGGAGGAAAGCCGCGTGCGCCGGCTGGGCTCGGCGCGTGAGATCGAACTGGATGTCCGGGTGCTCGCTTCCACCAACAAGAACCTGGCCGACGCCATCGCCAAGGGCGCGTTTCGCGAGGACCTGTTCTTCCGCCTCAACGTCTTCGAGATTCACCTGCCGCCGTTGCGGGAAAGGAAGGAGGACATTCCGCTGCTGGTGCGCGAGCTACTGTCGGGTCTGAACCGCAAACACGATTGCCGCGTGACCGAAGTCTCGCCCGATGTGTTGGCGATTTTCGAACGCTACGATTGGCCCGGCAACGTACGGGAGTTGCGCAACGTGTTGGAGCGCGCCGTGATACTGGCGGGCGCCGGACCAGTGACGCCCGCCCACCTGCCGCGTGGTTTCGCCGGGCATCCGGAGCCGCCGCCCAGCGATCCCGACGCGCCGGTTGTGCTGGAGCCGGGCATGACCGTGGACGAGGCGGAGCGAGCCCTGATCGAACTCACGCTGCGCCACACCAAGAACAACCGCACGCGTAGCGCGGAGATCCTGGGCATCAGCGGCAAGACGCTGTTCAATAAGCTGAAGGCCTACGGCGCAAGCGAATGACGCTGCGGACGCGGCTGCTATCGCTGACGTTGTCGATGGTAGCGGTGGTGGCGCTGACGCTGGTTGGCCTCAACCTCAACAGCCTGGTGGCGACGTGGCTGGATGTGGCGCTGGAGCGCTCGGAAACCGCCGGGCGGCAAGTTCAGTCGTTCATGCTTCGGCGCATCGAAGCGCGCGCGGCGCAGGCGCAAGCGCAGGGGGCGCCCGGCATGCCGGCCGAGGCCAAGCGCGTCTGGTCGCGCATCGTCGCCGAGGATGCCGACCTGAGCGCACTGCTCGAACAGACGATGGCGCAATCGCGATCCATCGTGGAGATCGACGTCGCCGGCGAGGACGGCATCATCCTGGCCTCTTCCAGCCCCGCGCGGCGCGGCGCGGCCATGATCGCCAAACAGGATCTGCACCTCCTGCGAGAGGCGAGTCCGGTGGGCCGCATCACCGCCATCCTTTCTTCACGCGACGATTACGAGAGCCGGATGCTGTTGGGCATCGCGGGCCAGAAAACGCCGGTGTTCACGATCCAGATTCTGGTCTCGCCGGCGCTGCTGCGCGCCGCCACCCTGCCGGAGTTGCGCAACGCCGGCATCGCCTCCGGGGTGGCGCTGGCGCTGGCGTTCTTTTTCGCCTACTGGTCCGCCAGCCTGGCGCTGCGGCCACTGGCGCGCATCGGCCACTTGATCGACGGCATCGTCAGCGGCAAGGCGCCGGAACCATTTCCGGCGCCCCGTGAGGACCGGGAATTGGCAGTCATCGAATCCAAGCTGAGCCTGCTGGGCGAGCGCTTCCGCGATGCCCGCGAAGACGCCAGCCAGTTGCGCGCCAACCTGGAAGGCGTGCTGGAAAAACTCGATGCCAAGACGCGCCGCCATTTCGAGGGTCAGATCGCGATGGCCCGCCGCCTTACCGCCATCAACAGCCTGACAGGGCGCGTGGCGCATGAAATCAAGAATCCCCTGAACTCCATTGCCTTGCGCCTCGAGATGCTGCGCTCCCAGGCGGCCGCGGAGGGGTCGGAAACCGGGCCTGAGATCGCCATTCTGTCCGAAGAGGTTGCCCGCCTGGACCGGGTGGTCCGCACCTTCCTCGACTTCAGCCGCCCGGTGGAAATGGAGCCGCGGGACGTCGACCTCGCCGAAATGGTGGCGGAAATCGTGCGCCTGCTCGAACCGGAGGCGGAGCGCGGCGGCATCCGCATCCGCTACGCGCGCCCGTCCAACGCCGTGGTGGTGAATGCGGACTCGGGCCTGTTGCGCCAGGCGGCGCTGAACATTGCAGTGAACGCCATGGAGGCCATGCCGGGCGGCGGAAGCCTCACCTTTGAGATCGTCCCGAATCCGGAAACCTGCACGCTGGCCATCACGGATACCGGTCCCGGCATCCCGTCCGAGCAGCGCGAGAAGATCTTCCAGCTTTACTACACCACCAAACCTCATGGCAGCGGAATCGGACTTGCCATGGCGTTCCGCGCAATGCAACTCCATGGAGGGACAATCGAGGTTGACAGTGAGGCCGGGCATGGGGCCACGTTTCGTCTCATCCTGCCGCTCACCGAAATGGACAAGACCGCATGAGGCTCGCCAGCGTTCCGCTAGCCATCGTCCTAAGCCTGACCCTGAGCTTGAGCGGATGCTGGCTCGGAAAGAAGACCAAGACGGCCGTCCCGCCCGCGCCTGCGCCTGCGCCGCAGCAAGCCAAGCCGGCTCCTCCGGAAGTGCAGCCGCAGCCTCAGCCTCAGCCGCCGGAGGAGAAGCCGGCGCCAACATCCCCGCAGCCTGAAACTAAAGAGCCTGCCCAGATACCCCCGCCCGCCCCCAAGAAGAAAGCGCCCCCGCGGCCGGCGGCCAAGAAGAATGCTCCGCCAACGCCCGCCAAGCCGCAGCCCCCTCAGCCGGCGGGACAGCCGCAAGCGCAGCCTTCGCCGCCGCAACTCGGCGAGATCCTCTCGGACCAACAGCGCCGCCAGTATGAAGCCGAGTACGCCCAGAGTCTCGCGCGCGCCCGGGCGGCGCTGCGGCAAGTATCGGGCAAACCGCTCAGCCCGACGCAAAGGGAAACGGTGGAACGGATCGGGACATTCATCCAGCAAGCGGAGGAATCGAAGGGGAAAGACCTGGCTACGGCGTTGCAGTTGGTGCGGAGGGCCGACGTGCTCGGGCAGGACCTGCTGAAGGACTTCCGGTAAACGACAGGCGATTTCGGTGGAGCGGGAGTCCCGCGACCCCCGCTCCACCATCCCCGCAAAACCTGTCACTTGGCGGGGCTGGTGTTGCGCGAAAGCGTGACTTTCGGCGTTGCCAGATACCCAATGACTTTGTCTTTCTGCACCTGGTTGACAACCAACTCGTAGGGCTGGCGGGCTTGGGAGGTGTAGAATTGCACGGGCTCGTTGATGGTCTTGTCGCGTTTCTCCACCAGCCGGTCGTCGGCCCGCACGTCCAGGGTGTAGCGATTGCGCTTGGTGTCGACCTTCTTGAGCGTCACCTGGATATCGCCCACCTTCTGCATGCCGGCCGTCCTGAGGATGGTGAATTCGTAAATGTTGCGATCGCCGAGGTCGCGCAGATACTGAACTTCCTTCGAGTTGGTGGCGATCAGACCGCTCATCACGCCCATGTCGCCTCGCGCGCGCTGCAGTTCGCCCTTCGTCTCCTCGATATTCGAGCGGGCTGAGGCCACGTCGGACTTGACCGCGCCGACTTCGGTGGAGATTCCATCCAACTTACCATCCAGCTTGGTGGTTGTCTCGTCCAGCTTGCTGGTTGTCTCGTTGGCGGACTCCTTCACCTTGTCTAACTCGGCCGATAGTTGTTCTCCCTGCTCCTTCTGCTGCTGAGCGATGCGGCCGGCCACCAGGTCGGCGTGCTTCCTGACCGAGGCCTGCGCCTTAGTCAGCGCCGAGTTGGTGTCCTGGCGAGTGCTGGCCAGTTCTTCGCGCACCGCGTCGAGCGCTGTTTGCAATTCCAAATCCGATTTGGAAAGGCCCGAGCGGAGCGCCGCATTGTCCTTCTGGTACGCAACAACCTGGCGCCGGAGGTCTTCCGTCTGGGCGTTTTCATAAAAGAAAGAGAGACCGCCGAGGGCCAGGATTGCAACCGCGAGAACGGGCGTCCAAGGGAAAGTGCGGGGCCGTTCGGTCCCATGGGTCTGGTTGATTTCGTCATTCATACGAGTACTACCTCCGCCATACAAGAGAGCAAGATCCCTGCCAAACCCATATCCCTTTGTTTTCGAGGCGAAATCAACTAAGAAACGGCGTCCGGCCCGGTAGTTATTACCGGGACACGTAAATAGGACGCGAGGCGGAATGATGTAGCGCCAACTGCGGCGGTTGCCGGTTGGCCGTCAGGAGCCAGAGAGAACAAGCAGATTGGGCACGCCCAGGTAGTCTTTGAGATTGTGCGTGAGCAAGGTGGTCATGCGGCGCGATCGGAGCCGTCGTGCCCACGCCATTCGTGAAGGGCCCTCAGAAAGTCGTCGATGGACTCTTCTTCCGGCCAGAAATCGCCTAACAGCTCGGCGGGGTCCGCGCGGAACTTCGTGCCCTGTTCCGCGACGAGTTCCTGGATCGACGGGTGGCCGGTACGCGCGTACCGGTCAGCTAACGAGTGCCCCATGTCAGGCTGTTCCATGAAGGTCCGACCTCACCCTTATCTTAGCAGGCACGCACAACTCCCCCGCTCGCTCGATCAATGGAAGCCGCGGATTCACGCACTCGTCAAGGAGGATGCGCATTCCCTCATCTGCTCACCGGCCAATCCCAGAAAGTGCTGAGTCTGGCCTCGCTCCAGGGACGGCACAGTCCCCAAAAACTCGTCCAGCGAGAAACCCGCCGCCACGTGGTCGATCAGCATCTGCACTGGAATCCGGGTTCCTCTGAAGCAGGGTGTTCCCGAAAGCCGGTCGGCGTCGACCCACACGACTCCCTCCAGCCGGCGAAGGAGAATTCTGGTGTCATACACTTACGCTATAGCAAGACGGCGCCGCGCCCGCCCGGAGCGCCATCTGTCCGAAAAACCGGCTGCTTTTCTGTCCTGGCAGCCCCACGCGGTGCTTTTGGAGAAGACCGCGATCCTCAGGCTGTCCCCGCCTTCCTTAACGATTCAAAATCTCGACCAATTCCGCATCGATGTCCTGTACGGAATAGCGTCGCCTTCTGGCGTGTGCATGCGGAACCAAGACGTCGAATCGACTGAACTTCACGGGAAATATCGAATCAAAGACATGCCTGGCCTCGCGTGCTGCAGTCGGGCCTCCCATTCCAGTCTTGCCCCAGCAGAACAGCCAATACATACTCTGTGCCCGGACTTTTCCCCTATCAGTTACATGCCATCGGGAGGACGCCGCTGCCGTACAAGTGGCGTGACCAATACCGTCGATCAGACGTATAGCTTCGTCGTTAGAGACCGTGAGATTCATAAACCCTGAAAGTGGCTGTGCGCTGCCGGTTGCCATGGTCGTTTCCTCAGTGCTATTCGTGCCGTCTTCTTCATCAGTGGCCGCGACCTGTTCATTCGCGTGACCTTCTGGAGCCCCTGCTAAGAGAATCTCTTTCCAAATTAGATTGTCAGGTGACGATCGGTTTCTCAGGTCTGCCTCCCAGAGGTGACGCGTCGTCCCTCCACGGCGGCGTGGGTTCTCCAGAACCAGAATGTGGAGCCCAATCGGTAAGGCAAAGTCAGCCGTCTGCGCTCTTACTTGTTCGAATGCCATTCTGAGACCTTCTCCCACGAACTCTCTGAAATCGGGCTTTAAACCGTACGCAAAGTACACCATCTGCTTGTATCCGTTGCGAGGGTCCAAAAGCTTGATGAAATCCTGTTGTATTTTGACCGTACTGCAATAGCCAAAATTGACTTCCAGAGCGGCCCCGATGCGTGGGGAGGCCGGGCCGGCCGGAAAGAAGAAGTCGACGTTACCCGCTTTGCGCCCGTTTGATATGTCATCCTCGCGACTCTTCCAGCTATACTTGGCCGTTGTCGGTTCTTCGTAACGGACGAGCCGATCCCTTCGGCCGAGGCGAATCTGTGCGATCTGACCGAAACAGATCGTCAAGTGGTGGTGTAGGTCTCGTTCCACGCGATACCCGCCCTCTTCTTCGGACAGAAGTCTAAGGATCGCCGGCTTTATCAGCGCTTCGAAGCGCACACAATCACCGACGGGGGCTGCGGCAGTGCAGTCGGCGCCAATTACAATTCCGGTCATTCGCATGCTCAAGAATGGCATTCGACAGAGAGCTTGATCCAGACTGGCCCGGCCGCAAACAAGGCGCGCGCGGCGGCCGCCTGTCTGGGTTCGTCACCGGTCAGCAGCCGGACCAACACGTTAGTATCGACCGCGACCATGGCGCCGCATCACCTCCCGGCCGATGGCATCGCGCATCCGCTCGGGCGTTCCCGGTCTGCGCTTGGACCGCAGACAACCGGCCACCTCTTCGAGACCGGTATGGGGGAAACGGGCAACGGGGCGCAGCAGAATTCCGTCGCCGGTTTCTTCGACCGTGAATTCGGCGCCCGGCCCCCAAGCCCGGGAAACGCGTATGCCCTTAGGCAGGATGATTTGGCCCTTGGTGGAAAGCCGCGTGGTCTCCATCGGTAAGACTCCGGTAAGATTATCGCACATCCGCGAAGAAGAATGCCGGCGCGGATGCCGGCATGGCAGGCTGGAAGCCCGCGCTACGGCGGCGGCTCAGCCGCGACTCATCCCCGCTAAAACGTACGCCGCCCTAACTATAACTAACCGCCCAGGCGCACCGGCAGCGCGGGCTGGCAGATGGCGCCGGCGATCGCCGCCAGCCTTCGAAACATCGCCTCGTCGATGCGGACTTTCAAGACTTCGGCTATCACCTGGGTCCAGCCGTGGAGGAAATACAGCCAGCCGTCCTCGACGCGCACGTGCCGGGTTTCGCGCTGCGCCAGAGCTTGGCGCAGGAACTGAAGCTCGCCGCGATAGTTCAGCTCCCAAGCCACGCCGCCGATGGGAAACAGACCCGCGTCCGTGATGGGCGAGTCGGGCAGATCCTTGCCCATCCCGGTGGCGTTGATCACCAGGGAGCCCGGCGGCAAGTTGGCCATCAACTGGTCGTTAAACTCCGGAAGAACATTGCAGTGGTACTCGAATTCGATGTCCGTCCGCAACCCGGCAACCATCCGCCCGAGGCTGTCCAGACGGCCCGCGGAACGGTTCACTACGGTCACGCGCCGCGGCCGGTCCGCCCGATCCTCTTTCTGAGTGAGATGCAGGGCTATGGCGGTGGTCGAGCCGCCCGCCCCGAAGCACAGCACGTGGCCACCGGTCCGCCCGAAATAGTCCTTGCCCAGCAGCGCGTCGAGGCTCAGCCCGGAGGTGACCGGATCTTTGGCATGACCGGCCAACAGCGCTCCATCCTTGGATAGGCTCGAAACCTCCGCGCAGGCGACCGCATAAGGGTCGAGATAGTCGAACATATCGCGGGCGGCAGCCAGCAGATTGACCTTATGGGTGGTCACCAGTGCGCCCAGAGACAACAGATCATACTTTATCTGAGCCACCGCGCGGCGGTAGTTACGCGGGTCGTCGTGAAGTTGTAAGTCGACGC
>JBEKPK010000023.1:0-29275 GCA_049520795.1 Bryobacteraceae bacterium | reverse complement strand
GTTCGACGAGGCCTTCGAGACCGGCGCCGCCATTGTGGGCGTGGTGCCTGTCGATACCGTCAAGCAGGTGAGCCGTTCCACCGGCCGGGCGCGCATCCGGGCCACCTTGCCACGCGACAAGCTGGTGCTGGCGCAGACGCCCCAGGTGTTCCGCTACCACCTGCTGGCGCGGGCTTTCGAATCCGCCCGGCGGGACGGGTTCATCGGAACTGACGAAGCCAGCTTGGTGGAGCGCCTGGATGTGGACGTGACGGTGGTGCTGGGCAGCGACCGCAATATCAAGATCACCAAACCGAGCGACATGGATCTGGCCCGTCTCTTCTTCCTTCAGGAGCAACGGGAGCGGCTGCGCGCGGACGCCGTAGTCGAGCCGTGAGCGAAATCCGAACCGGCCTGGGGTGGGACGCGCATCGCCTCGCCGCCGGCAGGCCGCTCGTGCTGGGCGGCGTGACGGTGCCTTTCGAGTTGGGCCTGGAGGGGCATTCGGACTCCGACGTTCTATCCCACGCCATTACGGATGCCATCCTGGGCGCCGCCGCGCTGGGCGATATCGGCATGCATTTTCCCGATTCCGACCCGCAATGGAAGGGCTGCGACAGCTTGGTGTTTCTGCGGCGGGCCCTGGCCCTGGCCGGGGAGCGCGGCTACCGGATAATGAACGTGGATTCCACCGTGATCCTGGAACGGCCTAGATTGAAGGACTTCCGCGAGGCGATTTGCGCGCGCCTGGCGGAAACGCTGGGCCTCGATGGGGACAGAATCTCCGTTAAGTTCAAGACGGCGGAAAAGTTGGGGCCGGTCGGGGAAGGCCGGTCAGCCGAAGCGCAGGCCGTCGTAACCCTACAGAGAGTAGGCACGGGTCCGTGGCATGAAACCGCGGACCCGCGAGCTTAGCTGGCCTTAAGCAAGCACATGCGCCGGGCGGCGCGGCGCGCCTTCAAACGCTCATTGGCCTTCTTCTGCTTCTCCGCGGAAACCACCGTTTGGCAAGCGTCGCAACGCTTCCGAATCCGCGACCGGGTGATGAATTCGGCGCCGCACCGGCGGCACTGTTTCGTCATGGTCTCCTCCAGAGGGAGAATCCCCGGTTTCTTGGGTAGTAGATGGGAATAATGGAAGTCGCAATGATTCATTTCCGGCACCTCGGATAGTCGGGAAACCACTCAGTTCCAGGATGGGGGGTGGGGGATTGGGTTTTATTGCGCATGTGGGCTCCCAGACGCCTTGGAACCCCACAATCCCAATTCATGCGCGCTCTCCGGGCAGTCTTTGGAACATCAATCGCATCTCACTCTCTGGTAAGGAGTTGCATGCGGAGCAATAGGCACGCTCCGCAAATCGGAGATCCGGTTCCGTCCGGAAACTGTCATGGTTGTGACATCTATCTGCACGCTGCCAACCGAACTCATGCCGCCTGGGGAGCCGCCGGACGCCATGATTCCTCCGCGCCCAGCAGTTCCCACCGCAGGTGGTTGATATAAAAAACGAGAAGCGGATCTGAAACTGCGCCTCCAAGCTTCTCGTGGACCCGGACTTCCCAACCCTCGGTGAAGTAGGGTTTGGGGTCCATGTTCTTCGCGAAAAAACCGTTCTCATGGGGAACGCCCAGAAAATCGAGGACGGCCATGACCATTTCCAGATGCGACACCAGGACCGCTTGCGCGAGCTCTTTGGCGAACTCCTCATCGCCTTCGGAGACGCGCACCCAAAATCGCGCAACGGCCTTCCGTAGCGCCTCCGTATTGACCTTGGCAAGGTGCGATCGGACTTTAAACCCCTCGTAGATCTGATAGGTCTTCAGCTTCCCGATGGAAATGCCCCGCACGAGTTGTCCGAACGCGTCCTGCCCAAGGTCCAGGTAGGTATCCGCAAGCCGCATAGACTGTAAGCGTATCACGTGCGGGCGCCTTTGCGGAGGAGGGGATCTGTAAATCACTTGCGGGGAGGCTTTCCCCTCATTTGAGGGGTGCGGGGACCGGCGTCGCCGCGGGTGTGTTATGGTCGCAGGTGGATGCCACCCGCCATGTTTCCGTCCCTCGCAATACTGGCCCTCGCCGCGCTTCCCTTGGCGGCCCAGAATACTTCCGCCTTGCGAATCCGCGAGCACACGCGCTTTCTCTCCGGCGATCTTCTGGAGGGGCGCGGCGTCGGTGTGCGCGGCGGTGACCTGGCCACCGAGTACATCGCCACCCAGTTCGCCTTGGCCGGCCTCAAGGGCGCCGGCGATGGCGGCGCGTTCTTCCAGAAGGTTCCGCTGGTGGGTGTGGAAACCCAGCCCAGCGCCCGGCTTTTCGCCGCGGCGGGCGGGAAGGAAGTGGATTTTCGCTGGCTCGAGGAGTTCGTGGGGGTGAGCCAGAAGCAGGAATCCGAGACCCGCTTCGAGGGCGAGGCCGTCTTCGTGGGCCACGGCATCTCCGCGCCGGAATGGAATTGGGACGACTTCAAGGGGGTGGACGTTAAGGGCAAGGTTCTCGTCCTGTTCACCAATGAGCCGCCGTCCACCGACCCGAAGTTCTTCGATGGCCGCGCCCTCACCTACTATGGGCGCTGGACCTACAAGTACGAGGAGGCTCTCCGCCGCGGGGCCGCCGGCGCCATCATCATTCACACCACTCCCACCGCCGGTTATAGCTGGGAAGTGGTGCGGAATTCCTGGGGACGCGAAGAGCCGTTCGTGAAGCTGGCGCCGGGCGAGCCTGCCTTGGCTTTTCAGGGCTGGGTGACGCGGGAAGCCGGCGAGAACCTGCTGACCTTGGCTGGGAGGACGGTCGAGGAACTGCTGGCCGCATCCGAGAAGCGCGATTTCAAGCCTATTCCGCTGGGAGTCCGGATCGGCGGAATCCTGCCCTCCAAGGTGCGCCAGCTCGATACGCGCAACGTGGCGGGAATCGTCCCCGGCAGCGATCCCAAGCTGAAGGATGAAGTGGTGATCTTCACCGCCCATTGGGACCACCTGGGAATCGGCGCGCCCGTCGACGGAGACTCCATCTACAACGGGGCCGTGGACAACGCCACCGGGTGCGCCATCCTCATGGAGCTCGCCCGCGCCTGGGCGGGGCTTGCCCAGAAACCCCGGCGCACCGCGTTGTTTCTGTCCGTAACGGCGGAGGAAGGCGGGCTTCGGGGCTCCGAGTATTACGCCGCGCACCCTATCTACCCGCTCGCCAAGACCGCGCTGGACCTGAACTATGACGCCGTCTACCCGTGGGGGCGCGCGCTGGATATCGTGCTGGCCGGCGCCGAGCGTACCTCCGTCCTCCCCCTGGCCGAACAGGTGGCTCGGCGCTTGAACCTGGCAATCGCGCCGGACGCCCAGCCCGAACAGGGCCACTATTTCCGCTCCGACCACTTCTCGTTCGCCCACGCCGGCGTCCCGGCGTTTTCGATCGGCCCCACCACCAAGTTCGCCGGAAAGCCCGCCGATTGGGGCGAAAAAGCTTACCAGGAGTACAACGCCAAACACTACCACCAGCCCTCCGACGAGTTTCAGAAGGACTGGGATTTCACCGCCCTGAAACAGGCCGCCGATTTCGGCTTACTGCTGGGCCTGGATGTCGCCAACCAGGAGAAACTCCCCGATTGGCGCCCCGGCGACCAGTTCCACCGGTAGGGTGGGACAGCCGCTTCCGCCTGTCAACCCGCGCGCAGCTCGGGCCGTGTGGGACAGGCGCTTCCGCCTGTCAACCCGCGCGCAGCTCGGGACTCGCCGGCCCCTACGGCAGCCTTACCACCGTGTACCCGCTCAGCGTGAGCGCCTCGCCCGCCAGCCCCACATTGCCGCGGAAATCGATGGTGATCCCTCCGGCGTAAGCATCCGCCGCGGAGGCCACGCCCGCCGCGAAAGCCAGCGAGTTCCCCCAGGACTGGTAGCTCATCTGCGCGCCCGCGGTCAGGATGGCCGCGTCCGCTCGCACCGCCACCAGCGTGTCCGCCGCCGAGCCGCTGCAACTCACAATGCCGGTGCTACCCCAGTAAACGCCGAATGTGAAGCCCGAGGTCGCGCCTTGATGCTGCAGGTCGAGCCGTATCTCCAGGCGGTCGCCGGCCGCCAGCAGGCCGGCTGGTATGTTGCAGCTTCCGATGCTTGCCGGCGCCGTTCCGTTGGTGGTCGCGCCCAGACCGCTGCACAGCACTTGCGGCGAGGAGTACAGTTGACCAGTCCCGCCCGCTCCGCCCGATAGGCGGTAAGACGCCAGCACCGTATCGCCGGGCTGAGGCGCGGCGTCGGATGCGAATTGGATATTCTGCGCGGTAACCGTGTAATCCACTCCGGCCTCTTGCAGCATGCCGTTGCGATACACCGCCAGGCTGCTCGACGGGTCGGGCGTCGTGGAAAGGCTGAACGCGGTGTTGGCCCCGTCCACCGTGCCCGTCAGCGCTTCTCCGTCCACGAACCCCGGCGGCGCGGAGCCGCACGCTCCCGACGAGCCGTCTACCCTCACGCAATCGCTGGGCGTGCCAACCACGGATTCCAAAGCGCCCAGCGAGTTCACCACCGCGACCGCCCCGGCGGCGTAGCCGGGCCCTTTCAGCGGCCGCACGGCCAGGTCCGCCACCAGCCCCAGCACGTCGCTTTCCTGTGTCGTGCCGGTGCTCCCGCCGCTCCCGGTATCGTTCGACGGCGCGCCCGACTCCGCTGACGGCGTGGCGATGCGCACGTCGCTCACCCGCAGCGGTAGCGCGCTGGAGGGCACCGCCCAGGTCTCTTGGAACTGTATCCGCCCATCGCTGTTGTATGTGACCGTGTAGTGCACGGCCGGAGTGGCGCTGGTTGTGGGCACGAGTTCGACCTGCAAATTGCCATTTACCACGTTGACCATTATGCTCTGCATAACGATGTCGGAAGTGTCGATGGCTTCAAAACTGCTCCAACTGATGGTCAGCGTGCCGTTGAAGGGCGTGCCATCGGCTTTGTAGAGCACGTCCTGAATCGTGGTGAGCGGCGGCCCGGCCAGAGCGGACGAAGCCAGCAGCGCCACCTGCAAAAGCAAAAGCGAACGGCGAATCATGAAACCTCCATGGAAAAGAAAACCGCGCCCGGACGGGCGCGGTTAAAGGGCCGGAAACTCCCCTACCGACTTCAGTCTAGCCGGAGAGCCTCGACGCAAGACCTTCGCAAAACGGCGCAAAACTCGCTAAGCGGATGTTTTCAAAGACGCTTACAGGAATTTAAATCGTTTGTGACCGGATTTGGCGCAGTACGCCGGTTGTCCCCGTTTCAATAGGCCCAGCGCCACAGGCTGGTCCCCACGGTCCAGCCCGCCCCGACGGCGGCGAACAACACCAGGTCGCCCTTCTTTAGCCGGCCCTGGGCGATCGCGTCGCGCGTGGCCAGAGGAATGGTACCGGCGGTGGTGTTGCCGTAGTCCTGGATGTTGATCATCACCTTTTCCGGTGCGATCCCAAGCCGGCTGGAGGCGGCGTTGATGATGCGAATGTTCGCCTGGTGCGGAATCATCAGCGCCACATCGTCGCCGGTGAGGCCGTTGCGCTGCAGCAGCTCGCGGCACGCTTCGTACATCTTCCGCACGGCGTACTTGAAAACCTGCTGCCCGTCCTGGTGGACGTAGTGCAGGCGCTGCTCCACTGTCTCATGCGAGGGAGGCATGCGGCTGCCGCCGGCGGGCATCACGAGGTACTCGCCGCCCGCCCCGTCCACTTCACCCAGGAAATCGATGAACCCGAGATCCTCGCCCTCTTCCGCCGGCTCGAGCAACATGGCGCCGGCGCCGTCTCCGAACAGGACACACGTCGCCCGGTCGGTGTAGTCGATGATGCGGCTCATGGTGTCCGCGCCGATCACCAGCACTTTCCGGTGCGAGCCCCCCGCCACCAGGTGCGCCCCAACGTTGAGCCCGTATAGGAACCCCGAACAGGCCGCAATAAGGTCGAAGCCCCACGCTCCCCTCGCGCCCAGGCGATTCTGCACCAGGCACGCAGTCGAGGGGAACAAGTGGTCCGGCGTGACCGTGCAAACGAGTATCGCATTTACCTCCGAGGCCTCTACTCCGCCCTGGAGCAGGGCGACGCGGGCGGCCTCCACCGCCATATCGGAGGTAGCCATGTCGGGGGCCGCGATGTGGCGCTCGCGGATGCCGGTGCGCTCCAGAATCCACTGGTCGCTGGTCTCCACCAGCTTCTCGAGGTCTTGGTTGGTAAGGACGCGGGGCGGTGTGTAGCACCCCAGCGCGGTGATTTTCACTCTGGGCAACGTTTTGTTTTCCTTAATCGTCCAGGGTAACCCATCGGCGGCGCGAGGGGCCAGCAGTTGTACACTGGCTTCAGAGGCCGCCACCGCGCCTGGCCCGCATGGACCTCACCACCCCGCTCACTTACGTCAAGGGAATCGGCCCCGCCCGCGCGGCCATGCTCGAAGCCAAGGGCCTGACCACGGTCGAGGACCTGCTCGGCTATTTCCCCTTTCGCTACGAAGACCGCAGCAACATGAAGACCATCGCCCAGCTTGCTCCGGGCGAAATGGCCACCGTGCTGGCGGAGGTGCGCTCTTCCAGGGTCTCCGGCTTCCGCCGCCGCAATCTGGGGCTCTTCGAGGCGCGGTTCTCGGACTCCTCCGGCGCCATCCTGGTCTGCAAGTGGTTCCACGGCGGGTACCTGGCCAGCGTCTTTTCCGAAGGCATGAAGGTGGCCCTTTACGGCAAGGTGGAATTCGACAGCTACGCGGGCGATCTCAATATTCTGCACCCGGAGTTCGAAATTCTCTCCGGCGACGACGAGGATGGCGAAGCCACGCTGCATGTCGGCCGTATCGTGCCCATCTACGAAGCAGCCTCCAAACTCACTACGCGCGTGCTGCGGGTGCTCATCAACCGCGTGCTCGGGACCGTCGAGCCGCTCGAAGACAATTTGCCCGCTTTCCTGCGCCGGCGCTATAAGATGCCCGGCCTGTGGGAGGCCGTGCGGCAGGCGCACTTTCCGCCGCCGGATTCCGATCTCCGCCTGTTCAACGCCTTCCGCGCGCCCGCGCAGTTCCGCCTGATCTTCGACGAGTTCTTCTGGCTGGAGTGCGGCGTGGCGCTCAAGCGCGCCAAGGCGCGCAGCCTGCCGGGCATCGCTTTCGCCATCGACGACCGCGTCCGCGCGCAGGTCAAGACCATGCTGCCCTTCAAGCCCACCGGGGCGCAGAAGCGCGTCATCCAGGAAATCGCCGGCGATATGAAAGAGCCGCGCCCCATGAACCGCCTGCTGCAGGGGGACGTGGGCAGCGGCAAGACTATCGTGGCCGCCGAAGCGGCGGTCATTGCCATCGAGAACGGCTTCCAGGTGGCCGTGCTCGCGCCCACCGAAATCCTGGCCACCCAGCACGCCATCTATTTCAAGCAGATTCTCTCCAAGCTCGGGTATACGGTGGCTCTGCTCACCGGCTCCTTCACCAGCCGCGAAAAAGGGCAGCTCAAGAAACTGGTGGCGGAGGGGCTGGTCCACGTGGCCATTGGCACCCACGCGCTGCTCGAAAAGGACGTCGAGTTCCACAAACTGGGCCTCGCCATCATCGACGAGCAACACCGCTTCGGCGTCATGCAGCGCCTCGGCCTCGTGCAAAAAGGCGTCCACCCCGACGTGCTGGTGATGACCGCTACGCCCATCCCCCGCACGCTGGCCATGACGCTCTACGGCGATCTGGACGTCTCCGTGATCGACGAACTGCCGCCCGGCCGCAAGCCCATCCAGACGAAACACGCCACCGCCGACCAGGTGGAGCTAGTCTATAGCTTCGTGAAGCGGCAGATCGATCAGGGCCGCCAGGCCTACGTGGTCTACCCCGTGATAGAGGAATCCGAGACGCAGGCCATCAAGGCCGCCGAGAAAATGTACGCCCACCTTTCGAGCGAGGTCTTCCCGGACATTCCCGTGGGCCTGCTGCACGGCCGCCTGGGCGCCGCCGAAAAAGAGGAGGTCATGCGGCGCTTCAAAGACGGCGGCATCAAGATTCTGGTCTCGACGACGGTGATCGAGGTGGGAGTCGACGTGCCTAACGCCAGCGTCATGGTCATCGAGCAGGCCGAGCGCTACGGCCTGGCGCAATTGCACCAGCTTCGCGGGCGCGTGGGACGCGGGGCGGCGCAGAGCTATTGCCTGCTGGTCACGGAGAAGATGAACGACACGGCCCGCCAGCGCATACGCACCCTGGTGGACTCCACCGACGGCTTCTACATTTCCGAGATGGACCTCAAGCTGCGCGGCCCCGGCGAGTTCTTCGGCACGAAGCAATCGGGCCTGCCCTCGCTGCGCCTGGCCAACATCCTGCGCGATGGCGAAATCCTCGAGCTGGCCCGCCGCGAAGCCGTGGATTTCGTCGCCAACCCGCCCGACCGCGAGGACCTGGTCCGCGCGGTGGCCTACATCCGCGACCATTGGCAGCGCCGCTACGGTCTGGTGACGGTGGGCTGATGCGGGTAATCGCAGGAGAGTTCCGTTCCCGCCGCCTGAAGAGCATCCCCGGCGATGCCACCCGCCCCACGCCGGACCGCCTGCGCGAAACCCTCTTCGATATCCTGGGCCCGCGCATCGAGGGCGCCATATTCCTCGATGCCTACGCGGGCATTGGCGCGGTGGGGATCGAAGCGCTCAGCCGCGGAGCGCATCACGCCTACTTCCTCGAACGCAGCCGCCACGCGTTGAATACCATCCGCGAAAACCTGGCCGAGCTGGGCGTCGAAGCCCGCGCGACGGTGGTCGCCGGCCCCGTGCTGCTAACCCTGCCGCGCCACCAGGCCGGGATTGTGTTCCTCGACCCGCCTTACAGCCTGGAACGGGAATACGCCGCCGCGCTCGAAACACTGGCGGAAGCGCCGCCGGAGCTGGTAGTGGCGCAACACTCCGTGCGCTTCGCGCCGGCCGATACTTATGGACCACTGGCGCGAGTCAGGATCGTCAGGCAGGGAGATAACGCGCTGAGCTTCTATGCGCCGCGGCCACCATCGTAGAGCGGGCTTCCAGCCTGCCATGCCGGCATCCTTGCCGGCATTTTTCCTGCGATTCCCCGAGGTAAAGGGTTTCTCGCCTCGCAACCTCAAGTACATGCGGGCCCTAGCCGAAGCATATCCGGATTGTGCATTTGTGCAACAGGTTGTTGCACAAATCTGGAGTTTCTACATTCCGCGGCGGGTTTCCGGAATTGTGGGGCAGGCGCTTTCGCCTGCCACTGGAGCCTCTACATTAGGCATTGTGGGGCAGGCGCTTTCGCCTGCCAACCGCGCACTCGACCAAAGCCACTCCTGTGCATTGGCTACCAGACCGGCGCTGACGGGGTTTTGCTCGATGTAGCGAATGATCCGGTCCAGTTCCGCTTCATCGCGTACCCGGTGATCGAAGGATTCATCCTGCCAGAAAGCTGTTCCCGTGCGGCCCAGGATCAGATTGGCCTTCCGCGCCGTGGAGCCTTTCAGCCAACGGGTAATCACGGGTAACGGGGTCTTGGGTTGCAGAACCGCATGCACGTGGTTGGGCATAATCACCCAGGCAGGCAAGAGATCGAAGTGCCGTTCGGTCTCGCCGTATCGGAGGGCGTCGGCTACCAGGGCAGCCACCCGGGCATCCTGCAACCACACCGGCCCGAAAGCAGCTCTGTCGGCTTCGCGGTCGAAGGCCAGGAAGGTGCGGCCCGCGGATGCGGGCGTGGCGAGCGGTGGCAGAGGACGGCGAGCCGCCGGGATAGAGCCGGCCAGGCGCCAGGTGAGGAAGAGGGAGTTGGCCTCGTTGAGATCCGGATGATAATGCGGGAGCTTTCTTCGGTAGTACATGCGAGGTTGACAGACGAAAGCGTCTGTCCCACAATACAGTGCGCGGAAGACCGGAGATATCGCCGAAAAATATAGAAACTCCAGATTTGTCCAACAGCTTGTTGGACAAATCCCCGGGCTTCTGGAACACCTGCGGAAGTTTCTCCTCGAACTCGGCGTAGGTTTCGCCTTCGTCGGAAGCCAATACCCGCTGGAGGTGGGCGGCGAGGATTTCAGGATCGATCTGCTCTTCTACCATCCCAAGCTCCGCTGCTTCGTGGTCATCGATCTTAAGATGGGAGCGTTCCAGCCGGAGTACGCGGGAAAGATGAACTTCTACCTCTCGGCGGTCGACGACTTACTGCGCCACCCCGCCGACCAGCCGAGCATCGGCGTCATTCTCTGTAAGTCCAAGAACGCCGTCGTCGCCGAATACGCGCTGCGCGACACGGCGAAACCCATCGGAATCTCGAAATACCTTGCTACGCTGAAGCTGCCCGCGGATCTGAAGGGGAGCCTCCCCACCGTTGAAGAGCTGGAAGCGGAACTGAAACGAAATGAAGCAGGGGACACGGCTGGGCACTGACTCAATCTTGACGGGAGGAGAACGTCCCGTCTGCCCCGGTTTTCCCGGTTTTTCTTATCATGGATGTCCTCGGTTTCTCCCCACAGCTACCGGCGGCTCCACCGCACCGCGGCGGTGATCCGCGCGCCGCTTTCCCAGGGTCGTCTGCTGTCGGAGAGTATCGCGCTGGCCGAGGCGCGCGGTACAACCGCAATTCCCGATGAGGGCTTCATGAAGGACGTCGAAGATGGGATAGCGGAACGCAGCCAGCCATGGAACCCGCCCACCTGGGGGTGATCCTCGATTCCAGCTTCGTGATCGAGGCCGAACGCCAGCGCCTCGATGTGGCGCGCTTGCTCAAGTACGTTGCCGCCCGGATCGGCGAACGGGAAACGGCGCTCTGCTCAACCCGCATACCTCGCATTCTACCCTCCGATGTGGGACAGGCGCTTTCGCCTGTCAAGCCGAGCGAAGCTCGGGCAGTCTGAGCGAAGCTCGGGCGCCGCCTACTGAAGCCGGTTGGCAGGCGAAAGCGCCTGCCCCACAATTACCCGTGTCTGTGTCGCCACACGCAACCAGCGCCACCCCGTTCGGCGCGGCCGGAACCGGGGCGCGGCTCCCCGTGGCAGACCGGCCCTATACTCAAATCATGCCCGGTCTGCTCTACCTGGTTGCCACGCCCATCGGGAACCTGGAGGACATCACCTTTCGCGCGGTGCGCGCCCTCAAAGAGGCCGACCTGATCGCCTGCGAGGATACGCGGCAGACCCGCAAGCTGCTCAACCACTATGGCATCGACAAGCCGGCCATCAGCTACCACGACCACAACGAGGCCGGGCGCAGCGAGGAGTTGGCGGCGCGGCTGCGCGCGGGCGCGGTGGTGGCGCTGGTGTCCGACGCAGGCACGCCGCTGGTCTCGGACCCGGGTTACCGCCTGGTCAAAGCGGCCATTGAAAGCGGCGTCCCGGTGCAGCCCGTGCCGGGGGCCTCGGCTGCGCTGGCCGCGCTGGCCGCTTCCGGGCTGCCCACCGACGCGTTCCACTTCGGCGGGTTCCTGCCACCCAAGCCGGGTCAGCGGGCCAAGGCGCTCGAGGCGCTGGCCGGCGAAGAGGCCACCCTCGTTTTCTATGAGGCCCCCCATCGGATCCTGGAGGCGCTCGAAGCCGTCGAGCAGATCCTGGGCCAGCGCCCGGTGGTGGTGGCGCGCGAACTCACCAAGATCCACGAGGAGTTCCTGCGCGGAACGGCGGCCGAAATCCGCGCCCAACTGGCCCTGCGCGATTCCGTGAAAGGGGAGATCACCCTGCTCATCGGCAAGGCGGTTGCGCCGCCTCCCGACGAGACCCCGGCGATCGAAGCGGTGGAAGCGCTGATGCGCGGCGGGACGCCTCGCATGGAGGCCATCAAACAGGTGGCCCGCCGCCGCGGCCTTTCCAAACGCGAGATCTACGATCAGCTTCTGGCGGCCAAGCAATAGCCGCGCCGCCCTCCATGCAGCGGGCCTCCGGCCTGCCATGCCGGCGTCCCCGCCGGCATTCTTCCGCCCTACTTCAGGACCTTGATCTTGATATTGCGAAACTCGATCCGGTAGCCTTCGCCTTCCAGGCCGGCGTAGCCTTTGAGCGGAAGCGCCGGATCGGAGTATTCGCTGGCTACCGCGCCGTTCACCCACACGGTAATCTTGGGGCCTTCCGCGCGCATCTCGAAGACGTTCCATTCCCCCGCCGGCTTGACCCGGTCTTCGGTCATGGTTCGCTGCAAGTTGAAGCGCTTGGGCTGGCCGTCCACCGGGAAGCTGCCGAACAGGTAGCCGGTTCCCGCTTCACCTGCCTGCGCCTGGAAATAGGTCGTGCCATCCGCGCTGTTGCGAAGCATCACGCCGCTGTTGTAGCCCCTGCCGTTTTCGATCTTGGTGAAGCGGTACTCGGCGTGAAAAATGGCGTCCGCAAGTTCCTGATCGTAGCGCAGCCAATCATGACCCCCGTTGCCCTCGCACAGGAGCGTGTGGTTTTGCTCGTCGATCTTCCACTGCGAGACCGGGGCGAGAACGGCATTGGGCCGGGCCATGAAAAGCTGGCGCGTCCAACCGGCCAGCGAGGCCGCCGGCATGATGTCCTTCCAGCCGGAGGGATCGGCCTCCATGGCGCTCCTGGTCTGGGCGCAGCAGGCAATGCCAAAAACGAGAATCAGGCCGGCGACTCTTCGCATAAGAGTTTCTCCTTGTCGGCAGCCAAGGTAACATCCGGCGCCGGCCGGCGGCAAGGGTTCGCACAACCTGGTCTGCCGGCTCTCCCTGCGGCGTGCGTTGCTAGAATGTGTCTGCGCGGGCAACTATGAGAAAGCTGCCGTTTCTATCGGGCTGCGCTCTTGCGCTGGTCCTTGGAGGCTGCTCCCAGCCGGCCCCCACCGCCAGGAAGGAGGCCGAAAATCCGCCCGAGCCCATCGGCGGGCTAAGCGCGTTTTGGAAAATGTATGCCGTCGCGCGGGCCTGGGACCCGGATTGCGAGGTCCTGAAAATGAGCAGCATCCCTCTCTCGCAGGTTCCGGCGGTCCGCGGCAAGGCCGCGGCATGGGGGGCTACCTTCGTTTCCCCTTTTCGAGGCAAGACGCGGTCCTTCACGTTCTCCGTGGTCGAAGACGAGGGCAACCTCCACAAGGACGTCTTCGCGGGCCCGGAAGAATCCTGGTCCGCCGCGCCCGAGCAGATGTTCCCCGCGCTGGCTGTCAAAATCGATACCGGCGCGGCTCTCGAAACCGCCCTCGAGAAGGCCGTGGATTACGAGAAGAAGCACTCGGGCAAGCCCATCTCCATGCAACTCGAGAAGGTGAAGAAATACCAGGAGCCGGTCTGGCGGATCATCTGGGGCGACTCATTGCAAACCTCCGACTTCTCGGTCTACGTGGGCGCCTCGACCGGCGAGTATGAGGAAACGCTGCACTAGCGCGAAAAACCGGCCAGGCCGCCGCTATTCGATGAGGCTCAACTGTCGCGGATCGGGCGCCGGCGGGGCCTTGGGCCGCTCCAGATCGTCGTGCGAAGGATCGAACCGGCGGATCAACTGGTTCAGCTTCAAAGACGCCTCCCAAATGTCGAACAGCAGGTGACACCGCGGGCACGCGCCTCGGATCGCGCCGCGCCCGTCGGTAGCCGGATTGAATCGCTTATGTTTGGCGCAACGGCCGTCGAACTTCCTGGATCGGATCTTCAAACGCGCTCCAACCCAATCACCTTAGCAGGCAGCGCCCGCGCACCCAAATCGCGGCGCCGGGGCCACAACTCGCAACGTGCGATAATCCAAAGCGGGACGGATTAAATGGTCATAAGGGCCGCGCCCTTCGCGTTCCTGGCCGCGGTGATTGTGCTCGCAGGCGCCCAAGAGCGCAACTGGGTCCTCAGCCGGGAGTTGCAGCCCGCCGACGTGCTGGCGCACTTTCCTTTGGAGGTTGGCAATCGCTGGATCTATGAGACGAAATATCTAACAGGCGATCCCGACAGACCGCACCTGAATCACTGGATTTGGGACGTGGTAGTCACCAAGCAATCCCGTACGGCGGACGGTCTTATCGTATTCCGTAAACGGCGTGAATTGCGAGTTCTTCAGGGTGAACCCTACGACCAATCTGGCTTGCGGGCCGACCCGTACCTGATTACCGACGGCTACATCTATGAGCTGCCGTCGGCGTTTTGGGGCGAATCGGATCAGGTCGTCGGCAGCGATGCTTTTCCAAATGAGAACGCGGCGGCGGCCAGCCGGAAATGGCGAGAAGAGTCCATACGAAATGGGCGTGAAGATTTCATGAAACGCTTGCGTGCTGGCGAGCTCGAGCCTGCGTTTTTCTTTCCCATGCGGGTGCGCCTGATGTGGGGCGAACGACAGAGAGAGGACGAAGACTACCAGGGGTGGAGCACCCATCACACCCAGCCGGATTCCTTTTACCATTGGGTCGTGACCGGGCAAGGCGGCCGAAGTCTCTGCGGCTGCATGAGCATCCCGCCCACCGCGTTTGATGTCGTGTACGATACGGCTGGCGGTCCGACCGAGATCTTCTTTCAAGATGGCGTGGGTGTAATCGGCGAATGGAATCGCCATGAGGGGACGTATTGGGAGGAGACCACAACCTTACAGCAGTTCATTCCGGCGCCAAGATAACTGAATTCAGAGGAGCGCTGGCCCAGAGCGTAAGTGTAAACGATGATGCTCTGGTTGCGGACCTTGCGGATGGCAGAACCATTACCGCGCCCCTTGCGTGGTTCCCGCGTTTGGCGCACGGGACGCCGGCGGAGCGGGCCAATTGGCGCCTAATTGCCGCCGGCGAGGGAATACACTGGCCGGATCTCGACGAAGACATCAGCGTGGCGAGTCTCCTGGCGGGTCGCGGATCCGGAGAGACTCAGGAGTCCCTTCGCCGGTGGCTCCAGCGGCGCGAGTCTTAGAGGGGCGACGGTGTATCGCCCGGAATCCCGCCGCGCCAGGTGTTAGAATCCCGGCCATGCAAAGACGCGACTTTATCCGCGCATCCATGGCCGCCCCTCTGGCCGGCCGGATCGCCGTTTCCGCACAAACGCCCGCCGCCTCCTCGAGCCCCGAGTTCCGCAAGGCATTCCTCGAGAAGTTCCCCTGGACCGAGCTATGCACCACCCCCGAGGACGCCATGCTGCTGCGCATCCTGATCGAGAGCCGCGGCGCCAAACGCGGAGTCGAGGTTGGAGCCAATATCGGATATGGCGCCATCAACATGGGCATCGCGTTTGAAAGAACCGGCGGCCATCTCTCTTCGCTCGAAATCGACCCGGCCAACGTGCGCACCGCCAACAAGAACCTCGAAAGCGTCGGCCTGAGCAAATCGGTAACGGTGGTCGAAGGCGATGCCCTCAAAGTGATCCCCACCCTCCCGGCGGGAATCGACTTCGTCTTTATCGACGCCGCCAAGCCCCAGTACATGGGGTACTTCCAGGGCCTGGAGCCCAAACTGGTCCGCGGCGCAACCCTGGTGGCCGATAACGTCATCCAGAGCGCCCGACAAATGGCGGATTTCCTCTCCTACGTTCAGTCGAGCCCCAACTATGACAGCGTCGTTATTCGGGCGTCCATGCACAAGAACGACGGCATGCTGGTGGCCTTCAAAATCGCCTGATCCGGTTGACGCCCTTTCCGAAAATCTATCTCCTTCTCTCCCAATCGCTTGCCGCGGGGCACTGCCTTCCCGCCACCGCCGGTTCGCTATCCTGGGATCGAGTCGCGGCGTTTCTCTCCATCGAATGCCCGCATTTGGGGGTATTTGGCTTCGTTCCATCAATGCCGCTATCGTAGGGAAAGGGATGTCCGAACCATACATTCGCGCTTCTAGCCTGAGCAAAATCTTCAAGTCCGGCGCGGCGGACCTGGTGGTCTTCTCCAACCTCGCCTTTGAGGTGTACCGCGGCGAGATGCTGGCGCTCGTCGGGGAGTCCGGGGCCGGAAAGTCTACCCTGCTCCACCTTCTGGGCGGCCTCGACAGGCCCTCCACCGGCACGATATACTATGGAAATAGATCGATAACGGATCTGACCGATACCGAGCAGGCCGATTTCCGGAATCGTGAAATTGGGTTCGTTTGGCAGATTCACTATCTCCTTCCTGAATTCACCGCCTTGGAAAATGTGATGATGCCTTTGTTGATTCGTGGCTGGGCCCGCGAACGCGCGGCGGCGGATGCCTTGTCGAAACTGGACGACGTGGGTCTTCGCGCGCGGGCTTCGCACCGCGCCGGGGAGCTTTCGGGCGGAGAACAGCAGCGCGTGGTCCTGGCCCGCGCCCTGGTGGGTAAACCGTCTGTTTTGTTGGCGGATGAGCCAACTGGGAACCTCGATTTTCGGACCGGTGGGATGATCTTCGATCTGCTCTCGGACCTGCACCGCTCTTACAGCCTCACATCCGTCCTGGTCACCCACAATCTGGCTTTCGCGCGCCGGTGCAACCGTGTCCTGAGTATGGAAAACGGCGGCATCGCTCCGCTCTTGGGCGCCGGCCTCACCCCACTGTAGGGGCCGGGCACGCCCGCCCGCGGATCGGGGAATACACGAATCGCTCCGAGACCCGGCCGCTTCATTTCGCATCCGGGCACGCACTCGGAGTATCTTTAGAGTTAGGGGGGCTTCTTAACCATGTTCGAGCGCTATACGGAGAAAGCGCGCCGGGTAATCTTCTTCGCGCGGTATGAGGCAAGCCAGTTCGGCAGTCCCTACATTGAGACCGAACACCTGCTGCTCGGTCTGTTGCGGGAGGACAAGGCGCTGGCCAGCCGTTTCCTGCGTTCGCACGCCGCGGTGGAGTCCATTCGCAAGCAGATTGAGGGACATACCGCCATACGTGAAAAGGTTTCCACTTCGGTCGACCTCCCGCTCAGCCACGAATGCAAGCGCGTGCTGGCCTACGGAGCGGAGGAAGCCGAGCGCCTTAGCCACAAGCACATCGGCACTGAACACTTGCTGCTCGGCCTGCTGCGCGAGGAAAAATGCTTCGCGGCCGAGATTCTGCACGAGCGCGGTCTTCGTCTTTCCGCCATCCGCGAAGAGCTCACCCGGTCGCAAAGCGAAAAGGTCGCCTCCGCGCGCCCCAAGGAAAGCTCTCTCCTCTCCGAGTTCAGCCGCGACCTCACCCAGGCCGCCATGGATAACGTCCTCGACCCGCTCGTCGGGCGGGACTATGAGCTCGAGCGCGTGGTCCAGATTCTGTGCCGGCGAACCAAGAACAACCCGGTGCTGATCGGCGAGCCCGGCGTGGGCAAAACCGCCATCGTCGAGGGACTGGCGCAGCGTATCGCCGAGGGCGACGTGCCCTCTTTCCTGGCCGATAAGCGCATCCTGGCCCTCGACCTTTCCCTCATCGTCGCCGGTACCAAGTACCGCGGCCAGTTCGAAGAGCGCCTCAAAACCATCATGAAGGAGTTGATGGAGAACCAGAACGCCATCATTTTCATCGATGAGTTGCACACCCTGGTGGGGGCCGGCTCGGCCGAGGGCTCCCTCGACGCCGCCAATATCCTGAAGCCCGCCCTCTCGCGCGGAGAAATCCAGTGCATCGGCGCCACCACCCCCGCCGAGTTCCGCAAGTCCATCGAGAAGGATCGCTCCCTCGAGCGCCGCTTCCAGGCCGTTAAGGTGCCGCCGCCTAGCGAAGCCGACGCGGTCAAGATCCTGTTCGGCATCAAGGACCGCTACGAGAAATTCCACGCCGTGGCCTATGCCGACGACGCCATCGAGACGGCCGTCTACACCTCCAGCCGCTACATCCCCGACCGCTACCTCCCGGATAAGGCTATCGACCTGATCGACGAAGCCGGGGCCCGCGTCAAGCTCCGCCAGACCACCCTTCCCGCCGAGTTGGCCGATATTCAGAAGCGCATCAAGTTCATCGTCCACCGCATGGAGAACGCCATCGCCAACCACGAGTTCGAGAAGGCGCGCTTCTACTCCGACGAAGAGCGCAAGGAGCGCGAGAACATGCGCCTCCTGCGCGAAAAATACAACCTCGACGATTCCTCCACCGGCTGCGTCACCAAGGACGATATCGAAGACGTGGTGGCTCGCTGGACCGGCGTGCCCATGACCGCTATCAAAGAGGAGGAGATCACCAAGCTCCTGCGCATCGAGGAAGAGCTGCACACCCGCATCGTCAGCCAGGAAAAGGCCATCTCCGCGCTGGCCCGCGCCATCCGCCGCTCGCGCGCCGGCCTCAAATCGAGCAGCCGCCCGGCGGGTTCGTTCCTGTTCCTGGGACCCACCGGCGTGGGCAAGACCGAAGTGGCCCGCGCCCTGGCCGCTTTCCTGTTCGGCAGCGAAAAGAGCCTCGTCCGCTTCGATATGTCCGAGTACATGGAGAAACACGCCATCTCCAAGCTCATCGGTTCGCCTCCCGGATATGTGGGCTACGAGGAGGGCGGCCAGCTCACCGAGCGCGTCAAGCGTAACCCGTACTCCATCATCCTGCTCGACGAAATCGAGAAGGCCCATCCGGATATCTACAACATCCTGCTCCAGGTGTTCGAAGACGGCCACCTCACCGACGGGCTCGGCAATCAGGTGGATTTCAAGAACACCATCATCATCATGACTTCCAACCTGGGAGCCCGCTTCCTCGAGAAACGCGGGCACCTGGGCTTCTCCGCCCCGTCCGGTGAAGGCGTCTCCGATAAGGTCGAGGAGATGGTGCGCGCTGAAGTAAAAAAGGTTTTTAACCCCGAATTTCTGAACCGCCTCGACGAGGTGATCCTGTTCAGCGCCCTCACCGACGACGACCTGGTCCGCATCATCGACCTGCTGGTGGATCAGGTGAACGTCAACCTGGTGGCCAAGCAGGTGAAAATTCGCCTGGCGCCGGACGCCTCCCGGTACATTCTCGAGAAGACCTGCGGCGACCGCAGCTATGGCGCCCGGCCCCTGCGGCGCGCCCTCCAGAAATACATCGAGGACCCGCTTTCCGAGGCCCTCATCCAGGGCACCCTTCCCCGTCCATCGGAATTGGAGATGTACCGGGCCGATACCGGCATCTATTACCGCGTGATGAGCCCCGAGGGCGAAGCCGCCGTCACCGCCGGAGGCGGCCCGGCCGAGTCGGCGCCAGGCACGCTCCTCTATACGTTCTGAGATAACGTGGGATAAGGCTCCAGCCTTGTCAATCCGAGCGAAGCTCGGACCGGTTGCCCAAGCGACAACGCAGGAGCCCTCTCCCACTCGACCCCAACCTTGTGGGTATCCTGAAGGTCTGGCCGCCGCCATCGCCGGATAGAATCCGGCGCGACCCAGGGAGCGCAATTATGTTTGTCGATCTCTTCCGTCCTTTCGCCCGCGCGGCCGCCGTCGTGTCCCTCGCACTGCTGGCCTTCGCTTCCGCGGCCGGAGGTCAGGCCGCCGCGCCGCCCGAGCCAGGTTCCGCCGACGCGCTCTATAGGTCCGCCGCCGCGGCCTTCGCCGCCAAGAACTACGCCGCCGCCGAGGAGGCGTTTCAACGTCTCCGCGAACTCGAGCCCAGGAACCATCGCGGCCTGATGGGCCTGGTCCAGACGTATCTGGCGCAGAGCAGGTTTGACGAGGCCACCCGCCTCCTCGAAGCCGAATCCTCCTTCGATCCGGACAGCCGGGATTTAACGGCGGCGCTGGGCAATGTCTACGTCGCCGCCGGGAAGTGGGATCAGGCCATCTCCCAGTTTCAGAAGGTCTTGGACGCAACCGGCAAGGGGACCAGAGCCGCCGGAGAGCTTTATCTGGCCCTGGGAGAGATCTACCGCCGCAAGAACGACCTGGCTTCCGCCGTTTCGGCCCTCAAGAACGCGCGCCAGACCCTGCCCAATGACCCGCGCGTGCTCAGCCCACTCGCCCTCCTCCTCGAAGCCACTTCCAGTTGGGAGGCGCAGCAGGCCTATGAGGACGCCATCCGGGTGGACCCCAACAACGCCCTTCTGCTCAACAATCTCGCCTTCAACCTGGCGGAACACGGCGGAGACCTCGACCGGGCGCTCTCCCTGGCGCGCCACGCGCAACGGCTGGCGCCCACTGCGGCCGAGATTGCCGACACCGTCGGTTGGGTCTATCTGAAGAAGGGGATGCTCTACGAAGCCCGGGCCGCCTTCGCCCCACTGGTCCAAAAGGATCCCGGAAACACCGCTTTCCGCGATCACCTGGCCATGGCGCTCGACCAGAAGGGTGAGGCCAACCCCGGCTTGCTGGCCCTGCTGAAGGCCCTCCGTGCGCAGCCCACGGATGCCAACCGCCGCCAGGTCCTTGAGTTGCTGAAAAGCGCCGGCCTGCCCGTCTCCCGCTAGCGAGTTTCACGCCTTCCTTAGACTGCGTGCGGCCTTGATGATCTCCAAGAAGCGCCCGGCCAGTTCGCGAATCCAATCCACTTGACGCCGCTGCACAGCCTCCGGATTGATCAAGTCCCGGCCAATTCCCACGCCCGCGGCCCCCGCCAGGATGAAATCGGCGACGTTCCCTTGAGTCACGCCTCCGGAAGCGATTAATGATATGTTCGGAAAAGGCGACTTGAGCGCCCTGATGTAGCTGGCGCCGCCGAGCACCGAGCAGGGAAAGACTTTGACGAAGTCGGCGCCCGCCTTCCAGGCAGCCATGACTTCGCTGGGCGTCAAGGCCCCCGGCATCGCCACCACATCGTGCTTTGCCGCGAACTCCACAATCTCAATATCGAGCCCCGGACTGGTCAGGAATTGGGCGCCGGCGTCCAGGCAGCGGCCCGCCGTTTCAAGGTCGACAATCGTACCCGCGCCAACGATCATTTCGGGCCGGCTGCGGGTAAGCTCGGAAATCACCTCGACGGCTCCCGGAATCGTCATGGTCACTTCCGCGATGGGAATGCCGCACTCTGAAATCGCCTTTGCGGCGAACAAAGCGTCCTCGGCGGAGGCGAGACGAAGCGCGGGAACGATCCCGATCTGCCGTATGCGGGCGCCGATTGTCTGCCGGTTCATAGGCCCTCCTGTTTCGCCGCCGGTCCCAGCGGTTCGGGCGGCGTCGGCGTCCGCGTCTTGAGGATAACGATGTCCCCGAATCCGACCTTCAGATTCAGCTTGTGCGCCGCAATTGAATTTCCATTCACTACGCGGTGTCCGAAAAGCCCCCGCCTGGGCTTCTCCTGTCCGGGGAAGTCCGACTTCACATTGCCGATATCGCTCTCGGCATGAATGTCGTATTGGCCTTCCTCGGAAAGATGGAGCAGAACTTCCCCCTGACGCAAAGTCACGTCGATATCGCCGCTTAATCCGTCGACGTTTACCTCCCCGGCGTCGTGCTCGGCGACCAGTCGCGCCGTCCGTGGCGCCTTGATGCGGTATTCCAGATCGAAGCTGACCTTTTCAGCCAGGGAATAAGGAAGAGGAGGAAGAAAAACAATCCGATGCCGGGGATAATCCGTAGTGACGACCAACTCGTCGCCGCGGCGCCCGGCCGTGACGCGCACCCTATCCAACTCGTGCATGGCGCTTCCGCGCTCGCGGGCGTCGTACGCGACCTTCGTGGACTTGATCGTAGTGATCTCCACGTAGGGCTGTTCCCATCCCTCCACGGTCAGCGCGCCAGTCGAGTTCCTTAGCCTGAGCGTGCCACCGGGCGGAAAGTCCATTCGCTCTGTGCTGCTCATCCGCACCTTCTCCTCGGGTTCGTCGGCGGCCAGCAGCAGACAACTGACTCCGACCCCAATCACCGCCAGTATTCGCATCGTCATGCTGAACCTATTCGTGCCCGTTCTCGCCGTTCTCGTACACGCTTCTCGCCTCTTCCACCGCCGGCAAGTGATCGGTCGGGCGCGCCCACCAGACATAAAACGTGGGCAGCAGGAAGATGCTCATGGCGAGGTCGGCGATCAGGCCTCCCACTACCACGATCGCAAAGGGGCGCTGAGAATCGGAGCCGATCGCGTGGGACATCGCAGCCGGCAGCAGGCCTAGCGTAGCCACCAGCATGGTCATCGTAATGGGTCTGAGCCGGCGTGTCGCGCCCTCAATTGCGGCTTCGACGATTGGCATTCCCCGGGAGCGCAACTGATTGATGTATTCGACCATGATGACGCCCGTCTGGATCGAGGCGCCGAACAGGGCCATAAAGCCGACGCCGGAGGAGACGCTGAAGTGCGTTCCGGTGATGTATAGCGCCATGAGCCCGCCCACGCGCGCTACCCCGACGTTGACCAGGTGCAGGCATGCCCACTTGGCGGAACCGAAGGCGCCATAGATGATCAGGAAAATGAAGAAAATGGTCAAAGGGACGATAATGTAGAGACGCGCCTCCGCCCGCTTTTCGCTCTCGTATTCGCCCTCCCAATTAATGTGATAGCCGCGCGGGAGTTGCACCTGCTTGTTTACCTTCGCAATCGCCTCTTCGACGGCGCCGCCCAAATCGCGGCCGCGGACGCTGTACTTGATCGGGACATACCGCTCGTTCCCTTCGCGATAGATTTCGCCGCCTTCGTCCCGCTCCTCGACCTTGCAGAGCTGTCCGAGCGATACCCGCTCGCCCGTTGGCGCCAGAAGACGAATGTTTTCGATGGCCTCTTTGGTGCTGCGGAACCGGGGAAGATAGCGCATCACCAGGTCGTATCGCGCTTCGCCTTGCAATACCTGGGTGAGGGCGTTTCCTCCCGCCGCCGTGTTAATGGCATCCTGGATGTCCGCGACGTTGAGTTGATAACGCGCGGCCGCCTCCCGATCCACTATGAAGTTGTCGTTGGGCTGGCCGACGACTCGGAAAATGCCAAGGTCCGCGATTCCCCGAACCGTTTTCATGACATTGACGATCTGTTCCGCTCTATCCTCCAGAACCCGCAAATCCTCGCCGTAGACCTTCGTCGCAAGCTGTCCCTTGACCCCGCTGACCGCTTCTTCCATGTTGTCGGCGATCGGCTGTGAGAAGCCCCAGACTACCCCCGGCAGCTTCGATAACTCGCGGTTCATGGCCGCGATCACCGCGTCTTTGTTCTGGTGAAACGCCGGGCGCCACTGCTCTTTGGGCTTCAGATCGGCGAAATACTCCGTATTGAAAAAGCTGGTGGTGTCGCTTCCATCGTCCGGACGCCCGGTTTGACTGGAGCACTGGGTCACTTCGGGAAACGAACAGAGGATGAGTCGAGCTTGATTCGAGAGCCGGATGCCTTCGGTCGGTCCGGTGCTGGGCGCCAGCGTGCCGCGCACCCACAGGGCGCCTTCATCCAGGTGCGGCAGAAACTCGGATCCGATCCTTTCGCCTTGTAACAGCCAAAGGCTGCAGCACACGGCGGCTATAGAGACCAGAACCATTGCCCAGACGTTTCGAACCGTCCAGGTGATCGCGCTCCGGTATAGTCCCGTCACCCAGACGACCACCGGGTTCTCCCATTCGCGCGTTTCCTTGCGAAAAAGAAAGCTCGCCAGGACCGGGGCAATAGTCATCGAGAACACTACCGCGCCCAAGAGCGCGAATGCCACGGTCCAGGCCATCGGCCGAAACAGCCGGCCCTCCACCCGCTGCAAAGTGAAAATAGGCAAATAGGCCGTAATAATGATGGTGATGGCGTAAAAGACAGGCCGCTGTACTTCATGCGCGGCGTCGCGGATTCGGGCGCGAACCGGCTTGCTCACCTCTTCCCTGTGCCCCAGGTGACGCACGATGTTTTCCACCATCACGATCGCCCCATCCACCACCATGCCGAAATCCAAAGCTCCCAACGATAAAAGGTTCGCCGGAACATGCCTAAGGTCCAGGCAAATGGAGGCGAACAACAGGGAGAACGGGATGGTGATTGCCACGATCAGGGCGGCTCGCACATTTCCCAGAAACAGCATCAGAATAATCGTGACCAGGATGAAGCCCTCAGTCAGATTGTGCAGCACTGTATGGGTGGTGAAGCGTACCAGATCGCTGCGGTCGATGAGCGGGTCGATGGTCACGCCGGAAGGCAGGATGTGATCGTTCAGTTCCGCCATTTTCTTGTGAATCCCCTGCAAGGCGGCGTCCGCCTCGGCGTCCTTTCGCAGGAGCACAATGCCGGAAACGACATCGTCGTTGTCGACGACCACTCCGTCCTGGAGCCGGGTCGACCGGGCAAACTGCCCAAGGCGTATCTTAGGGCCTTGTGCAACGACGGCGATATCTCTGATATGGAGCGGCGTGCCGTTCTTGGTCAGGATCACGGTGTTTTCGATATCGTGAACGTTCCGGACCAAACCCACTTCCCGAATATTGACCTGTTGCAGGCCGGCTTCGACGAAGCTTCCACCCCCATTGGCGTTGTTATTAGTAAGCTGTTGTTCCACCTGGCCGATGCTGAGTCCGTAGGAAATCAGCTTGTCGGGGTCCACGCGGACCTGGTATTCACGAGTGGGTCCTCCGAAGCTGGCGACGTCGACTATGTTGGGAACGGCCTTGAAGTTCTTTTCCACCACCCAGTCTTCAATGGACTTCAGCTCCATGACGTCATACGCCGGGTTGGTGGTGTGCAAAGTGAAGAAGAAGATCTGACCGGCAGGGCTCCAGTCGGTCTGTATTTGCGGCGCCACCCCGGCGGCGACCGCGGCAGGCGGAAGACTGACCTGCGAGAGCCGCTCGAGCGCCCGCTCGCGGTCCCAGGCATTCAGTTCTTCGTCGTCGAAAATGAGCTTGATGTCGGAGAGACCGAACAAGGAGAACGACCGCAAATGGGTGACGTGAGGCATGCCGTTCATCACAATTTCAAGCGGTATCGTGATCTGCTGCTCCATTTGCTCGGCGGAGATGCCCGGCCACTGGGTGACGATCTCGACGTAATTGTCCGCCACGTCGGGATAGGCCTCGATGGGAAGAGCGTGGAACGCGGCGATCCCCGCGACCACCAGAAGCAGGGCGAATGCCAATACGAAGAGGCGTTTGTCCAGGGCAAAGTCGACTACTCGACGAATCATGGCTTATTGCTCCACCGTGTTCTGGAAGACGAGTGCGCGCGAAACCACCTGGTCGCCAGGCTTGAGACCCGCGACCACCTCCTGCACGTTGTTTGGGAGCATGTTCCCGGCGGTTACTTCCTGGCGCCGGAACCGGCCATTTCCTAATGGCGTGTAGACCCATTCGCGGTCGTGCAGGTGCAGAATCGCGGTGGCCGGCACGGTAGCGTGCTTTTCCAGAGTTTCGCCGTGGAAGGTCGCGGTGACGAACATCCCTACCCGCATCAGGCCGGGATTCTCAACTTCCAGGCGAACCTTGGCGGTGCGAATATTGGGGTCGATGATCGGCAGGATGTTGCTGATTCGCGCCTTCAGAACCCGGCTGGGATAGGCGACCAGATGGATGTCGGCGTACTCGCCAATGTGAACTTGCGACATGTTGTTTTCCCACACGTCGCAGATGATCCAGACTTGCGACAGATCGGAAATCGTGAACGGGTTCGGCGGCGTCAGCGCCTGGACGCCCGATTGGTTGGTGATCTCCTGGTCCGTGATGGTTCCCGATACCGGAGCGAAGACTTCGACGATGCCCGTGGGATGGTCGGGGTCGACCCCCAGCAGTCCGAGTTGTTCCTTGGCCGTTTCGAGGACGACGAGGTTGTCGTCTTCGGCGTTCTGGGCTATTTCCAGAGCGCTCTTCGGAATCGCGCCATGCGAGAACAGGATGTTGGCGCGGTCGAGTTGGATCTTGGTCAGTTCCTCATTCTTGACATCTTGGCGGTAATTGGAAAACGCGCCGGCAATGTCCGGGCTGCGCACTTTGAACAGAAGCTGGCCCTTTTTCACTTCATCGCCCAGCCGCGCGTCGATTTCCACGACTCGCCCGGTGGCGAGCGACGGTACCGGCGCCTGCCGCGAGACGTCGGGATTCACCACTCCGGTCGCGCTCAACTCCGGCGCGGCCACGCGCTCACCCGCCGTTGCCAGGGGAAACTGCTCCGGGTGATCCACCTTGAAGTTGTTGGTATCCAGGTCGGGCCGCACGGTTGTGGGACCGGGACCCGTGTCGGCCTCCGCGCTTTCTTGGGCTGTGACCCTTCTCTCGCATCCGGTAGCCAGCAGGGCCAAACCTGAACACAAGGTTGCTTCGAGAATAAGCACGCGATTCATTGAACAACCTCCCGTCCCGCGGCCATGTTCATTTGCGCCGCGGCGGTCAAATACGCGCCAATCAGGTTCAAATAGGCCAATCGATTGTCCCGATAGTTTTTCTCGGCATCCAGAAAATCAAGCAACGATGCGCCTCCGTTCTGGTAGGCAAAAGACACGTTGTCGCGAATATCCGTCGCCAACGGCAGGTACTTGGTCTTGTACGGCTTCAGAAGGTTCACGTTTTGGACCAGCGTCCAGTAGGCGGAATCGACGTCGTTGAAGACTTGCGCCATGTTGGCGTCCCGCAATCGCTCGTTGCGGCCGATGTCGACCTGAGTTCGGGCTTTCTCGCCCTGATTCCGGTCGAAGATGCGGAGATTGATGCTGATACTGGCCCCGAGCGTGTTGAAGCCATCCGGGTTGACGAACGCCGGGTTGTGCGTCCACCACAGGCTGTAGGTCGGATCGGTCGATCCGTTGGCGACCGCAAGCTGGTGCGTGATCTTCGCTAATTCCACGCTCTGAACAGCGGCCTTCAGGTCCGGCCGCGCTTCCAGGGCGATGTTCCGGAATTCCTCGAGCGGCCCTAACGCGTCGCTGAAATCGAACGGTCCGGACACGTCGAATTGCTCAATCGGAGTCCGTTCGTTTAGAAGCATTAGAAGCTGGATCTTCGCCGTCCGGAGATTCACCATCGCCGTTTCGAAGTCGGATTCAAACTGAACGCGCTGCGATTCCAGGCGTTTCAAATCCACCTCGGCGAGGTCGCCGGCCTTGAAGCGCAGGCGGAACACGTCGAGTTCCCGATCCCAGTACGCCAGGTTCTCTTGCGCGTTCTGAAGGACGGCTTTGGCTTGCAATGTTTGGACAAACGCGTTCCGCAAGTTGAACATCAGACCGCGCTCCTGGTCCAGATAAGACGATGCCGCTATGACGGTGGACTCCTTGGCTTGGTCACGCCGCAACTCCCGCTTGTGATCGCGTTCGTGGAGATAGGCGAACGCGGTCAAAAACTGTGTGCCGGCGAACGGTCGCCAGATTCCGTTGACGTCATAAGGGGCGATTTGAGTCCCATCCGTCGAGAACGTGAAACTCGGATTAGGCCGGAGGTATGCGGTGATCTCGGCCGCGCGGGCTTCATCGATATTAAGTTGAGCCGCCTTCAGCGTGGGATTCGCAGCCGCGAACCTGTCTTTAACCTGTTGCCAGGTGAGGGCGGTCTGGGCGAAGGCCGCGGTGGGCGGGCATGCCGCGGTGAGAATCCAATAAAGGGCGCAATGCGGCAAGATCCGGTTGGTGCGTCTCATAACAGTTGTAATCGTGGCCGGAATCGTCATTCGACAGAGCCTCAGTCTATCGCGCTCCAAGCCGGCCATCCATCGATCTTTCGTACGGCGGCCAGCCCTCTTTTGACAATCGGAGGATTAGTCGCGCGACCGACTATATATCGAGGTCACCTGGCAATAAAACGATCGCTCTTTAGGGCAACGTCCCAGTCTTTCAGGCGAAGCGCTTGGCAGAGCTTGCGATCTGCAATAAGATGACCTGAGCGACCGATCTCGAGAGTAGGAAGCATGGACGAACCAGCGCAGAAAAATCAAATTCGGCTGATCCTGATTGACGGTCAGGCTTTGTTTCGGTCCAGCTTGAGTCGATTCCTGGCAACACAACCAGGTCTTGAAGTGGTGGGCGAGTGCGGCACGACCGCCGAAGCTCTTGAGATCCTGAGCGGTGCATCAGTCGATATCGTCCTTTTGGATTTGGACTTATGCAGGGAACGCAAAGATGAGTTAATATCCGCCGGTCGGCGCGCTGGCTACAAGGGCCGCTTCCTGATCATTGCCGGAGCGTTTGATGCAAGGGACTTGGCTGACGCCCTGAAACTCGGCGCGTCGGGCGTTTTTATGAAGTCCGAGGCCCCGGATCGTCTCGTACAGGCTATCAGGCTGGTATCGAGTGGCGCGCTCTGGGTCGATCAGAACGTCGTTCAGATGCTAGCCGATCAATCGGCCGATCGGCCTCGGCCAGGCGATCGTAAATCCGGAAGCGCCCTGACCGATAGAGAGGAGAACGTGCTGGTTGGCATTCTCGAGGGGCTTACCAATCGGAAGATTGGAGACAATATCGGCCTCTCGGAAAGTTCCGTGAAGTCCGTGGTGCAGCAATTGTTTGTAAGGGCTGGCGTTCGAACGCGCAGCCAGTTGGTCAGAAAGGCGCTCGAGGGTTCCCTGGGCCCCGGCCGCGGCTTGGCGAAACGGGCGCAACATGCGGAGCCGAAAATAACGCCGCCGGCTTCCCATGACCCATCAGCGGCGAATATCCTCTAATCCTTTCGATAGTCTGCTCTCGCCAGGGATGAGGATCGCCTGTACGGAAACGCACAGCCCGCGCAGAGAACCGCCGAGCCCTGGCCGATAAGAGAAGTGACCAAGCTGACTCATCTTATCCATGCTCGCGCTGATCGGCATCCTCATCGTTTTCGCCGCGGTCCTGGGCGGCTTCCTGCTCGAAAAGGGGAACCCATTTGTCCTTATGCAGCCCGCGGAGCTGCTCATTATTGGAGGCGCGGCCGCCGGTATCGTCGTGGTGGCCAATACTCCGGCGGTAATCCACAAGATGGCGCGCGGCGTGGTGGCCGCATTTCGCTCGCCGGCGCTCAATAGGGAGCGGTTCCTGGAGAACCTGCGCATGTTGTACGACATCTTCGCCTACACCCAGCGCGCCGGACTTCTGGCCATGGAATCCGATCTCGAAGACCCCCACAAGAGCCAGATCTTCTCCAATTACCCCCGCTTTCTGGCGAACGCGGCGATTCGTAATTTCGTCTGCGATACGCTGCGCATCATGGTGATCGGGCGCTCCGTGCCCAACGAACTGGAGCGGCTCATGGACCTCGATATCCAGGTGCAGCGCAGCGGGCGCAGACAGCCGGTCAACGCCCTCATGGCGGTGGCGGATGCGCTGCCGGGCCTCGGCATTGTGGCCGCCGTGCTGGGGGTGGTGATTACCATGGGGGCGGTGGGCGGCTCGGCCGCCATGGTGGGGCAGAACGTGGCCGCGGCTCTGGTGGGAACCTTTCTCGGCATTTTTCTGTGCTACGGCGTGGTGGGCCCGCTCGCCGCGCGCCTGGAACACCTCAACGAAGGCCATCACCAGTTCCTGCTGGCCACGCGCATCGCCATTGCGGCGTTCGCGCGCGGCTCCTCGCCGTTTCTGGCGGTCGAGTACGCGCGCCGCTCCGTACCCGTCGAAGTGCGTCCCGGGTTCCTCGAGTTGGAGAGCGCCGTCCGCCGCACCGCGAGGATTCCGGCAGTCCCTACTCCGGGAGTTCCTGTGGTCCCTGCGCCGGGCGTTCCGGAGGTTCAAATTGCCGAAACCCAGGCCGCCTGAGGCCCCCCGGCCGCTCGAACCCGAACCGGCCTACGCTATTCCCCAG
>JBEKPK010000022.1:0-29518 GCA_049520795.1 Bryobacteraceae bacterium | reverse complement strand
CTGCCGCTGGCGATTTTCGTGGAAGTGGCCGGCCGCAAAATGCAGCCGGAGTTTGAATCCATCCTCGAGCGCCATATCCACTCGTTTCTTTCCGAGCCCATGGGCGTGATGCACCTCGGCCAGCGCGATACGGTGTGGCTGCGCATTTCGAAGAAGGCTCGAGATGCCGGTTTTCGCATCGAACACCTGGGGACGGTCCTGCTGCACAAACTGCGCAACGACTTCCCGGCCATCGTGGACAAGGTGCAGGTCACGCTCTTCACCAACGAGGAAGACGTGGAGCGGCTCTATCCGGCGGCGGCCGGCGCTTACCAGCAGCGCGACGAGCGCATGGGGGCGCTCACCGACGAGAGCGTGGACATTTTCTATTCCTGCGCCCTGTGCCAGAGCTACGCGCCGAATCACGTCTGCATCATCACGCCCGAGCGGCTGGGGTTGTGCGGAGCCTACAACTGGCTGGACGGCAAGGCGGCTTACGAAATCAACCCCCTGGGCGGCAACCTTCCGGTGCGCAAAGGGGACGTCATCGACCCTTCCCTGGGACAGTGGAAGGGGATCAACGATTTCATTCGCAACGCCTCGAACGGCGCCTTCGAACGCTTCTCCGCTTATTCGATGATCAACGATCCCATGACTTCGTGCGGCTGCTTCGAGTGCATCGCCTGCGTTTTGCCGGGTACCGGCGGAATCATGATCGTGGATCGCGAATACGCCGGGCAGACCCCCGTGGGCATGACGTTTTCGTCGCTGGCGGAGATGACCGGCGGCGGCCAGCAGACGCCCGGATTCATCGGCATCGGTACGATTTACACCCTTTCGCGCAAGTTCATCAGCGCCGACGGCGGGTTGGCGCGGCTGGTATGGACCACTTCCCGGGTGAAGCAGAAGCTGGGAGACAAGCTGCGCCAGCGCTGCGAAGAAACCGGCAAGCCGGGTCTGTATGAGAAGATCGCCGATGAGAATATTTGCACCGAGCTGGAGCCGTTGATCGAGCACCTGGCCGCGGTGGAACACCCGGCGCTCGAAATGGGCGAGATGATCTGATGAGTCTGGATCTGAAACCGAGAAAATGGGCCGGCGCCATCCGCACCGTGACGCTGGGCGCGGGCAGCCGCCGGCCGGTGACCGTCGGCGGCGGCAACGGCCTGCCGCTGCACACGTTTGAAGGGACCTTTCCGCATCGTCCCGCGCTGGCGCTGGAGATCACCGACGTGGATCCGGTTCGCTGGGCGGAAGCGGCGCGGGAGCCGTGGGACGGCGTGCTGGGAAGGCCCGCGGCGGCGGCGCGGCGGGCAGTGAAAGACTTCGGCGCGGACCTCATCATGCTCGACCTCATGGGCACGCACCCCGATCGCGGCAATCGGTCGCCCGAGGAAGCCGCCGCCGATGTCCGCGCCGTTCTCGACGCGGTGGACGTCCCGCTGATTGTCAAAGGTCCCGGCGCCGGCCCGCAGCAGAACGACGTGCTGGCGCGCGCGGCCGAAGAGGGCAAGGGCGAGGGGCTGGCGCTGCACTCGGCGTCCCAGGAAGATTACAAAACGCTGGCCGCGGTGGCCGTGGCCTACGGGCACATCCTGGTGGCCGAGAGCCCCATCGACATGAACATCGCCAAACAGCTCAACATCCTTCTCTCGGATGCCAGCATGGACCTGAGCCGCACGCTGATCGACCCGCTCACCGGCGGGCTCGGATACGGCCTCGAGTACACCTACTCCGTGATGGAACGCATCCGCCTGGCGGCCCTGGGCGGCGATGCCATGCTGAACTCCCCCATGATCTGCCTGGCGGGCGACGAGGCGTGGAAGGCCAAAGAGGCCAAAGTTCCCGGCGCCAGGGAACCGCTCTGGGGCGACGAGCGGCAACGCGGCATCCACTGGGAGATGGCCACCGCCCTGGCGCTCCTCGAAGCCGGCGCCGAAGTGCTGGTTCTGCGCCATCCGGAGACGCTGGCCCGTCTGCGAACGCAACTGGACTGCTGGTTTGGAGAATCCCCGCGCGGAGGCCAAATATGCCGCTGACCGGATTGCAGATTTTCAAGCTGCTCCCCAACACCAACTGCCGGAAGTGCGGATATCCCACCTGCCTGGCGTTCGCCATGAAGTTGGCCGCCGGGCGGGAGTCGCTCGAGAAATGCGCGGACGCCTCCGCGGAGGCCCGCGCGGCCCTCGGCGCCGCTTCCGCGCCGCCCATACGCGCCGTAACCATCGGCCGCGGCGAGCGCGCCGTCACCGTGGGCGAAGAAACCGTCTTTTTCCGCCACGAGAAGACCTTCGTGCACCGGCCCGGGTTGTTCCGCGTGCTCGATGCGTCGCAGGCCGGGTGCGACGCCCTGCTGGACCAGTGGCGCGGAGTGAGCATCGCCCGCGCCGGAGAGACGTTCCAAATCGATGGCGTCGCGGTGGTGGAAGCCCCCGGCGCGCCCGGCGTTGCCGCCGCGGCGGCCAGGCGCGGTTTTCCGGTGGCCGTGCTGGCGGCTACGCCCGAAGGGGCCGCATCGATGGCCGAGCCCATCAAGGACCAGCGCCCGTTGATCGTCCCGCCGGCGGGCGCCGCGCCCGGCCCCTACGCCGCATTGGCGGCGCGCCTGAGCGTGCCACTGGTGGTCTCCGGCGCCGATCTGGCGGGCCTTGCCTCGGCGGCCGTGGAAGCCGTCAAGGCGGGCGTCGCCGATATCCTATTGGAACCGCCCGGCGCGGACCTGCGAGCCTTGCATCACAGCCTCTCGGCCATTCGCCGAGGCGCGCTCGACCGCGTTCATCCCGGCCTGGGGCATCCGGTTTTTCTCCGCGTGGGCCTTGGGGAGTTCGAAAAGGCCGTCCTGGGGATCACCAAATTCGCCTCCGTGCTGGCCATCGAGGACCAGGGCGGCGAAACCTGGCTGCCTCTCTGGACGCTGCGGCAGAACATCTACACCGATCCGCAGAAGCCGTTGCAGATGGCCCCCGGCCTCTACCCCGTCGGCGAGCCGGACAGCCGATCGCCATTATTAGTGACCACGAATTTCTCTCTGACTTACTTCATCGTCTCCACCGAGGTGGAGGCCACTGGGATGGCGGCGCATCTGGCCGTGGTGGACGCCGAAGGCCTCAGCGTGCTGACCGCGTGGGCGGCGGGCAAACTCTCCGGCGACCGCGTCGCCAAGTCGCTCCGCCAGATGGGCGCGCCCGAACTGGTGTCCCATCGCATGGTGATCATTCCCGGCTATGCATCGGTCATATCGGGCGAGTTGGAAGACGCCCTGGGCGACGGCTGGCGCGTCCTGGTAGGTCCACAGGAAGCTTCCGACCTGGCCCCGTTCCTGCGCGATGTTTGGGAGCCTCTCCGCGCGGCGTAGGAGCCTGTCCCACCCGCTATTGCGCCTCGAGCGCCCGTTCCGTCGCCGCCAGCAGCGCTTCCGGGCCCACCGGCGCGCCGGTGGCCCCGCGCATCCACAGGTCCGGCGCGATGCGGCCCTGGCGCGCCACGCGCTCAAACTCGGGACCGATCTTGCCGGCTTGCTTCATGTGCTCCTCGAGTTGGTGCGCGATCAGGTGGCCGATGGGGTAGTCGGGCAAATAGAGCGCGCGCTCGATCATGTGCGAGTAGATTCCCAACAGGGTCACATCGCGCTGGTGGAACACAGGCGCGTAGTAACGGTTCCAGTTTTCCTGAGCGATGCCGATGACCGCCAGTTTCAACTGGGCCGGAGTGGCCTGGGGATGATCGTACATCCAATGCCATGCCGCCATATCCACCAGGGCCACGCCGGCGATTTCATACGTGGCCCAAAAATCGTTGAGCACGGTAAGCGCTTCTTCACGCTCGTCCGCGGCCTTAAGGCCGAGCAGTTCCAGGTCCTTGGCTTGAAACACGAAGGCCAGGGCCTCGGTGAACGCCGTATTGGGCACCCCGTTCAAGAGCCAATGGTCCACGTTCTTCAGGGAGAACGTCTGCTCCACGTTGTGGCCCATCTCGTGGACCGCGATGTTGTACCCTTTGTAATCCATGCCGCCGGCGGCTACGCGGGTGCGCAGGTGCGCCGGCGCGGTGGTCAACTGCGCGCCCCAGGCGTGGCCGGAGCCGCGCGCCGGGTCCACCACGATGTTCGCCGCCAGGTAGCGCGCCCGCTCCGAACTGAAACCGAGGGCTTCGAACATGCGCGGCATATCGGCATGGTAGGCCTCGGGGGTCGGGTACTTGGCGCGCGTCATGGCGTCCAGTTGCGCTTCGGAGTAAGCCCCGCGCGGCTGGAAGCCCGCGTACCAGATATCGAACGGTTCGAGCGGCCGGCCCAGGCGCTTCCCGATGAGCGCGGCCACCTTCGGCACGAGCGGCGAAGTGAGCACGCGTTCGAACATCTGGCGCACGCGCGCTTCCGGCAGCTCGCGCTCTTCCTCGAAGATGCGGGCCATGTGGGTGGGCGCGGTGGGGGCATACGGATCGAGCTTGCGGATGGCCTGGTAGTTCGCCAGCAGGGTGGCGTAGCGGGTGTCCGGCTCCGGGTCGGCCGATACGGCGATGGACGCCGGCGCCTGGTCGTAGTCCTTCACGTCGGAGGCGCGCACCTGGCCGGTGAACGGGTTCCAATCCACCGCGGGGTTGTCGATCACGGCCTTCGGAATGGTCTGCCGCACGATGTGGTCCATCACGCGGGCGATGACGCGCTGCCGCGCCAGGCCGTCCTTCTCGGAATAGTCCGCCTTGATCTGGTCCCGGAGGTTCCAGTGCGCCAGCAGCCGCATCCCGGCCGGAAAGAGACGCTGGCCGTTTTCGCCGAGGACGTGATGCATCCAGATGTTGTACTGGGCGATGTACTGCTCCGCCCGCGAGCCGGCCTGCGCGATAGCCAGATCCACCGCGGCGGGGACGCGCCGGCTGAAGCGCTGCGCCAGGCGCGCTTCGGCCCATTGGCGGCGCGTCCACTTATCACCGTTGGCGAGACGCTCCTCCAGCGTTGTGAGCGGGAAGTTCAATAGGACCACGAAGGCCAGCTTGTTGGCGAAAAAATCGTCGTTCGCGTGCGCGCCGGGATCGTAGCCCCCGAACACCTCGTCGTACGGGGCGATGGGGCCCAGATCGAGGTCCATCTGCGTGCGGAACGCCAGCGTGATCTCAAGCAGGTGGCCGTCAAGCTGTTCGAGCAGCTTCTCGTAGCGCGCAAACAGGACGTCGAGGGCGGCCTGGCCGCCGGCGAAGTTCGCGCGCACGAACGCTTCGAACGCCTCGGCGCCGCCGTCCTCGGCGGTCCAGAATTGGGCCGTCTGATCGAGACCGCGATGGATGCGCGGCCGCACGTCTTCGCCGTAGCGCGCGACCAGTTCCTTTTCCAGTTTGACCGTTGAATCCTTCATAAATGCGGGCCGCTCGAAGGCCGCCAGCGGCACGGCCATCAACGCGAGCGAGAACGCCACATAACGAAACATGCGCCACCTCTTGCGGGAGCCTGGGTTACACAATCGATTCTACTGGTCCGCGGCGCCCACTGTCACTCCCGCGGGGCCGACTGAATCGCTCTTGGCCCAGGGGGTTGTCCTGAAACAGCCACCCCAACCGCTCCCTGACGGTCGCGGCTCGCCAGACCGTTATTGAGCCGCGACCGTAAGGAAGCGGTTGCCGGCGCTGGAACCAGCTATTCCCCTACTACCCTAAGCTTCCACCATGCGCAGCCGCAAGGCCCGCAGATTGGGCAGCAGGAAGTCCGGAGCGAGAGCGGCCAGATCCTCCGCCGGCGTGACGCCGGTCCTAACGGAAATGGCGCGGATGCCGTTCGCGCGGGCGGCGAGAATATCCGCGGGCGCATCGCCCACCAGCGAAATGGGCGCGCCGCGCGAAATCCAGGCGCGGAGGCGCGCCTCCCGGATGGCCATCTTCGCCAGGCTGGCCCGGGTCGATGCCATTTCGCCGAACGCGCCGAATTGGAAGTAATCCCGCAGGCCGGCGCATTCCAGTTTGCGCCACCCGATGCGGGTGAGGTTACCGGTAACCAATCCCAGCAGGAAGCCACGGCGCGCCAGCCGTTCGAGCAGCGGCTCGACGCCCGGGCAGCGGGCATCGTGGAGCGCCGGGCAGGCCCGCAAGTAGTAGCGCTCGGCCGCGCGCAGGATGGCGGGCATGGATTCCCGGATGGATGGCCGCGGCGCACCCGCCGCGCGCAGCATCATGGTTAGGATATCCGGATCGAGCATGCCCTGGACCGGGATGCCGTCAGTGGTGGTCTCGAGGCCGGTGACGCGCCGCACCCCTTCCACCAGCGCCTGCCGGTGATGCGGCCCGGCGCGCCGCACCAGAGTGCCATCGATATCGAAGAGAACCAACGCCCGGTAAGTCACGGGGACGCCCATTTTACCAGCGCCCCGCGACAGGCGGAAGCGCTCACCCTATTTCTCCGGGGGCGGCGGAGGTGGCAGGACAAGCGGGACGGTCACGCTATCGCCGCTGAAGGCCCCGTTGGTGAACTCCACCTTAGCGGCCTGGTTTTCGCGATCCAGCCATTCTTTGTAATGCAGTTGCCTGACCGCCTGGTAGATCTCGTCCCGCGCCTGTTCAAGCGGCCGGTAACTGACGTCCTCGGCCCGCAGCAGGTAGAAGCCGTTGGGCTGGCGCACCGGCTCGGTGACCTCCCCTGCCTTCATGGAAAACACGGCCGCGCGAATGGCGTCGGGCACGTTGTCCTTGGGACGCAGGGTGGCGAAATCGCCGTCTTTGTCGCGCGAGGTTTCGTCGTCCGAATTCTCCTTCACCAGCTTGACGAAATCGGCGCCGCCGCGGATTTGCGCCAGCAACCGGGCCGCTTTGGCCTGGGCCTGTTCCTCCGTCAGCGGCGTCTTTCCCGCCGGCGCCGTGCCCCCAAAGGCGACGTAGAGAGCTTTGACTCTCACCTGCTTGTATTCGTCCTTGTGGTCCTCGTAATACTTGGGAATCTCGGCGCTGTCGACCACCACGCTGGTCAGCGCGTCGTTCAACTCCGCCTGGCCGAGGATCATCATGCGGTTATAGTCCATCTGCTCCCGCGCCGGGCTTTGCTTGTCGAGCCCTTTTTGCTCCGCCATCCTGGCCAGACGGCGCATGAAACCCCACTGCTCGACGAACATGCGCCGGTTGCGCTGCGCCAACGGCTGAGTCTGCGGCGGCAGGACTTGCAGTATCCGCTTGAAGTCTCCCATGGTGAAAGCGGTCCCATCGTCGAACTTGGCCACCACGGTTTCGTCGGGAATATCGGGCAGCGCGGGCGGAGCGGCGGCCGGCTGCGGGTTCTGCGCCAAAGCGACCCCCAAACAGGCAAATGCTAGAAAGGCAAAGGTCTTCATAAGCGGGATTTCGGCTTTTGGTTCAGTGTAACACGGGGCCGGTGGCGCAGCCTCTCAGGCGGCTCTGGCTTGCCCATAATCGTCGTGCAACGTCACCGCCCGGCTGCCAACGCGGTATGCTCTACACATGAGGCGCACGAATCTTGTGCTCGATGAGCGGCTCCTGGACGAGGCGACCAGGGTCCTGGGCGCAAAGACCTACTCCGGAGCCGTGAACACCGCTCTCGAAGAGGTAATCCGCCTGCGGAAGATCCAGGGGATGGCGCGGTTCTTCGGTTCGGGCATTTGGGAAGGCGACTTGGCGGAGATGCGGGAGGAAAACAGGGACGCCGCCGGATTGCCGGACCCCTTGTAGAATATCGATGGCGGATACCCATGCAGACGATGAATCAGGGCAGTTCAGAGCGCTTCACGGCGAACACCGCGGCAATGCTGCTGGCGTCGCTCATCATCGTCGTCTGCGTTCCCTGCGCTCCTGCCGTCGCTTCCGACCAGGAAGCAACGCCATCGAATGACTCAAAAGCTCAGAACAAATGTGGGGGCATCATCGATGCTCGTGATTGGCCGAACCCGTATATTCTGGTAAGCGCCAGTGACGTCGTTGTTGTTTTATACGGATCCCCTGTACCGCGACACGAAATGCCCTTGAGCCAATTGGCGGCTTACTTGAAGCAATTGCCATTGAACGCCTGGCCGTGCGGAAAGGTCGTCATAGCCGCGGAGGCCGGTCTTAGAGGGCCTAATGATGGACCCGCGATCAAGCAGAATTGTTCGAAAGTCAACGAGATCCTGAAGGGCCTGGCAGTGAAGGTGAACTGGTGGCCGTCTGCGTAAGCCGGCAAGAGTGGCCGGATAGCTCCCAGAATAATCGGGCTATTGGTTACTCTCGCTGGTTCCGGTCCCTTCCGCTCCAGCGGCGCGGCAAATATCTTCCAGGTAGATTGTTTCCCGCGCTTCTCACACGCCTTGCGCCGGATCAGGCCATCGGCTACATTGTGTGGCATGGCCCTTCGACGCGGATGGAGATTCGCGGCGGTAGTTGGGTTTGGCTGCCTTTGCGTCAGCCAGGAGCATGTTAGCTTCGCCCAAGCGCCGGAGCGCTGTGTGTTGTCGGGGACGGTTCTCAATTCGGCCACGAACGCAGGCATCGCGCACGCGCTGGTCTCCTATGCCGGCGCCCAGACGGGTTACCGGTTTACGGATCTCAGCGGCGGTTTTCGCGTGGAAGATATACCGTGCGGCTCATATTCACTCAACGTGTCCAAGCCGGGTTTCGTGTCCCAACAGGATTTGTCCCGGCAACAATACAGCGGCGCTTTCGACCCCGCGGGGCTGGGGCCGTCCGACGGCGAAGCGGACGAGCAGTCCAATGTTAGGCCCCCGTCAACCTTCACAGTCGCGGATGTCAAGCCGGGATCGCTGCCCGCCAGGATCCAGCTCGTGCCGGTTGCCTCGATCGCTGGAACAGTCCTCGACGAGAACGCCGAACCACTCATGGGGGCCGCCGTCCAGGGCATTGCCGTCAAGGCATCTCTCGATGGCGCCGACTACGTCCCGGTGCGGACGGGACGCACCGACGACCGCGGCGCCTATGCCTTTGCCGATCTCCCGCCCGGCGACTATGTGGTGCGATTGGCCGGAGAAGCCTCATCCACGCGTTACTTCATCGGCAGCCGGCTGAACCCGGGCAACGACCATCGCGGGCTGCAGCCCGTATATTATCCCAGTGGGGACTCGCCGGCCTCGGCCTCGGTGCTGCGCCTGGGACCCGGCGATCGGGCTAACGCGGATTTCCGGCAGGCCTGCGAACAAGCGTTCGACATCGACGGACGGCTCGCCGGTTTCGTGCCGGGCGCCTGGACGCAGATACAATTATACCGGGGCGCCGACCGCCTGCCGGTGGGCGCGGCGTTTGTGAACGTGTCCAGCGGCCAGTTCCGCGTGACCGATGTCCCCCACGGCAGTTACACGTTGAGGGCCGTGCAGTACCAGGCGGATCCCGCGAAGTGGTTGGCGGCCGAGGCGCAGATGATGGTCGCCTCGGAGCCGATTCGGAATCTGACAATTCCACTGTCGGGTGGCACGGACATCCCAGTCTCCGTCTCCTACGAAGCCGGAGCGCAGACCGATGGGATGTTGCATGTTATGCTTCATCCGCAACACATGCGGTCCAGTGTGCGCCAGTTGCTCATCGGCGAGGCGGCGCGGCCGCGGAGACTGCCGGAAGGAATTCCGGACCCGGCCCCCGCGCCGGCGCAGCCCATGACGTTGACGAACGTAATCCCGGACAAGTACAGGCTGACTGTGCAGCCACTCGGAGACTCCGGTGACTATGTCTCGTCCGCCAAGCTGGGCGACCTGGACGTTTTGCGCGGCGAGTTCTCGATAGGAGGAAACGAGGCGGGCGAACTCCGCGTAACCATCCGGGGCGATAGCGCCAGCGTGGAAGGGCGGGTGAGTTTCGACGGGCATCCGGCGCCGGGGACGAACGTCTATCTCATGCCCGCAGGTGGCGACGGTGGCGGCTTGAAGACCGATTCCTGCGACGACGAAGGGCTCTATCGCATTTCAGGCATCGCCCCAGGAGACTATCGGATACAGGCCTGGAAAGGTTCGCCGAGCGTGGCGGAAATGCTGTCAAAGCCCGGGGAAACACTAACGCTGCTGCCCGGTGAGCGCCGGACAATAGCCTTGGAAGCGGCGTCGGCGAGCAACCAATCGGACGAAGACGAGGGCGAGGAAGAAGGGCTTCTCCGATGACGGGAGCATACGCCAGAGGCGCCGCCGGGTTATTACTGGCGCTGGCCGTTGCCGGCGTGTCCCCACTCGGCGCCGCTTCAAGTTATCTCGTGAGCGGGGTTGTGGTGGATTCCCGTTCCCACGCGCCCCTCGGTAATGCGAGGGTCTCGTTGGCGCCGACCACCGCACGCGATCGGAAGCTGGAGCAGGTCACTGGACAGGACGGCCGATTCTCGTTCCCGGTGAGCGAGCCTGGCAAGTACTCACTGGCGATGGCAAAGCCTGGATACGCGCCGCAAAGCTACAAGCAGGCCGGCTTTGAGGCCGTGTCCAGCGCTATCGTCGTCCGTGACGGCCAGGATACGGCTCATCTCGTGTTCGAGGCAAGTCGGGGAAGCGTCATTAGCGGACTGGTCAAGGACGAAGACTCCGAACCCGTGGGCCATGCGCTGGTCGCCATTTTTCAATCGGCCGTTGCGGGCGGCGAGCGAAGAATCGTTGCGCGCGGCCAGACGCGCGCCAACGCCGTTGGGGAATTCCGGTTCTTCAACCTGCCGCGAGGTAACTACTACCTTTGTGCGATGGGGCATCCGTGGTTTGCCGATTCACTGATGGAGATGGAAGAGATTCCGCGGGCCGTCGCCCGGGCACGCGCCGCGGTTCGCGCCGGGTCCGGTGGGGAAACGGACCAACCGGCGCCTAAGTTCTCGCCGGACCCGGGTTTTCGGGGCACTGCGTTCCCAACCACGTTTTATCCCGACGCCCGGTCGGTCGAACAGGCGGCGCCGATCCGCCTGGAAACCGGTGGCGAAGCCCAGGTTTCCGTCGCCCTGCCGCTTACAAGAGCAGTCTCGGTGAGGGGTACGTTGGGCGTTCCGGGTGAGATCGGCGACGGCCGGGCAACTTTGTACAACAAAGTCTATGAAGGATATGTCCCGTTCCTGACTGCGTGGGTCCAGAAAGACAGGACGTTCCAGTTCAAGAACGTGCCACCAGGCTCGTACGAGATCGTAGCCAGCTCCCAGGCGGCCTCCGGCGCGACCAGTTGGAGCGTTCGGGAGGAGGTGGAAGTTGGGGCGTCGGACCTGGAAGTAACCCTGAGACCTCAGCAAATGGGCTCGCTGTCCGGCCGCGTGCTTCTCGAGGGAGAAGGCGCCGCGCCCACGGGGAGCCTGTTTGTGAGTCTCCACGACGAGAACAATGGTCTTTCTCAAGCGGAGGTTCGTCCGGACGCGAGCTTTTCGTTGAGCCGCTTGCCGGCGGGCCGGTACGAAGTCACGGCGGGGAACACGGATTACATCGCGGCCTCTTTCATCGGCCCGGCCGGGGAGCGCTTACCGCTGACCCTCACAATCTCATCCGGCGAAACTGTCCGCCGCGACTTGACCCTGACGCGAGCCGTGTCCGTGATCGAGGGAACAGTCGAGAAAGACGGAACGCCGCAGATTGGAGCCTTTGTTCTCCTGATGCCGAAAGACTCATCGCGGCAATGGGCCTATCGCGTCGATCAGACCGACAGCGATGGATCCTACCGGCTGGCAACCATACCATCCGGCGACTACTTCCTTATCGCTCTCAGCGACGGCAACGATGTAGCCTATCGCGACCCCAAGGTCGCCTCGAAATTGAGCAAGGCGGCCAAGCTTGTCCACCTCGACCCCGGTGATCGTCTCAACCTACCAGTGGATGTAGTGAGCACGGCGGACCTCAACCTATCGTCCCCGTGACCGGAGCGGAGAGGCCGCAGAAGAGGGCTGACGATCCGGTCTTCGGCGGATTGCCTCATCGTCGCCACAGCGACATATTCGGACCTGGCAGTTGTCTGAGGATGGCCGGCCCCCGGAGCGCCGCCTCGAACCGAACGCGTTCAGTAGCACTGAAGCGCGGACTGATCCGGCAGCGTGTAAATGGAAAAATGTCGCTCCACGGGAGGCAGCCACTGGCGATAGGTAACCTGAGAGTTGCTTGACGGCGCCAGCGACCGGAGACGATCCTCCGCGACGAAGTACCGAGGCTGCAAATCCGGGAGCCATAGCCGGTACCAGATTCGCAGATCGCTCGGGCCCGTGCACGCGGCGATCGGCCGGTAGGCGTAGTTCGGGCTCTGCACGCGTGGGTCGTTGACGTGTCCGTTGAATTCCAGTTGCGTCCAGGCGTCGTACTCCAAACCGACCATGATTTCGGTGCGCGGGATGCCCCTGGCGACCAGCGACTCCGCGGCCTGTAGCCTGGCCCGGGCCGATGCAAATGCATCGTGCGTGATAGCAGCCCCGAAAGCCGCGAACAGCGCCAACAGCGCCCACGCCGCCAATGGAACCCGCTTACCCGATTCCCTTTGATAGACCCACAGCATCAAGATGAGAGCCACCGGCAGTACCGGAATGAGGTAGCGGTCGAAGACCGTCGACCGGGCCACGGAGGCGAATACCACGACGGCGGCCCACGGAGCCCCCAGCCATAGAAATGGCCCGAAATCCCGATCACGATAAGGGCGGAGAGACGATCCCATGGCCCGAGCCAGGACCGCCAACATAGCTACGCAACAAGCGATGGCCGTGACACCGATCGCGATTCTGGCGGCCGGCGCAAGCGCCAACGGCCTCCACCTCACGGGCGATACGCCGAAAAACAACAAACCGAACTCGGTGATGGTGTTGGACAGCCGTGGCGGCCAGTGCCATGGTTTGGATTCATAATACGCCGCGAACGCTAGCGTCACGGCCGCTGAGGCGATCCACCACTTGCGCGGAAAGATGCGCCAGGATGTCGCGACCAACATCGCCCCCGCCGGGATCAATAGGATCGCAAGCGTCTCCAGCAAGAAGGCCAAAGCGGTAGTGGTCGAAAGCGCCGGGCTGCCGGGCCATGGCAGATCGGGTCGCGGGATGAAGTCCTGGCGATAATACCAGGTGAGTGTGGCGGCGCAAGCCGCCGCGGTGGCAAGCCACGCCGCGACCAACGCCAGCGCCGCCCGGCGCCGCCGTTGCCGCCACGCCGCGGCCGCCAGCATCCACAACGGCGCCGCCCAGCACGACTGGCGCGTCATCCCGGCCAGAATGCCGAACGCCGCCGCGCAAAGTCCCCACCGCCAGCAGGCGCGACCGCCCTCGGCCTTGGCGGAGCGCAACGCGGCATACAAGCAGACGGCGGTGAAGAAGAACGACGGCACATCGGTCATGAACGAGACCGCTTCGGGCAGAAACACCGGGCACAGGATCACCGACAGGGTGGCGAAGTTGGCGAACGCGGGTTTCAAACCCGCCTCGCGCGCGAGCCTGTAGAGTACGGGGACCAGCAACAGCGCCAGCGCCACGGTGGAAATGCGTGCAGCCGTGAAAGAAAAGCCGAGCGCTTTGAAGAAGAGTGCGCCCCAAAACGCTTGCGGGATCATGATGGGCTCGGCCCATCCGTGATAGATCAAATGGCCCCGGAGCGCCAAACCGCGCGCCACGTACGCGTAATTCCAGTCATCGTTCATCCCCATTTCCACAACCGGGTGAATCAGCAGCACGGCCGCCAGCAGCAGCGCCGCGGAGATCGCCGGGTAGCGCCATTCGGCCGGAAAACCTGGGCGAGATATTTCAGGCGGAGCGGGTTCCATGGGGCGGATTGGGAGTTACCTGCGATTCTCCGATGCGGCGGAAGGGGTTGTCAAGCTGCGTCGCGGTCATGGATTGGCACGCCCGTGCTACGAACGGCCGCCAAGCCGGTCTACGCGCCGGCTCGCGACTTGACTTGCCACTTTTCGACGCTTTTCGCTCCCGAGAGCAAGGTGAAAACTCGACACTTTCAGGAAAATGTCGGTTACACTAAACGGCTGGCATCATGAGTTTCGGGCTCGCAGCAAGACTCCTGGCGTGGGCCGCGGCGATTGTGGCGGCGGTTTTCCGTCCGTCGACGGGGGAATCGTATTTCCACAGGCTGGAAGGACTGGCGTGGCGCTGGGCGCGCCATCGTACCCTGACGTGGTTGAGTTTGGGCCTGCTGGTACTGCTGGTGAGGGGCGCGCTCTTGCCGCTGTGGCCAATCCCCAAGCCGGTAATCTACGACGAGTTCAGCTACATCCTTCAGGCCGACACGTTTGCGCACGGAAGGCTCACGAACCCCACTCATAAGCTTTGGCCCTTCTTCGAAAGCGCCTACGTGCTGCAGCATCCCACATATGCTTCAAAATATCCGCCGGCGCAATCGCTGGCCATGGCCGCGGGACAGGTTCTGTTCGGCGATCCGTGGTTCGGCGTGTGGCTGAGTTGCGGCGCGATGGCTGCGGCGCTGGTGTGGGCGATGCAAGGCTGGCTGCATTCCGGCTGGGCGCTGCTGGGCGGCCTGCTGGCGCTGCCGCTGGCGATCGACAGTTACTGGATGAACAGCTACTGGGGTGGCGCGGTTTCGGCTATCGGCGGCGCGCTGTTGCTCGGCGGATATGTGCGGGTGGTGAAGCGAAGGCAACTCCGCTATGCGGTGGCGATGGGGATCGGAATTGCGATCCTGGCCAACACGCGGCCGTATGAAGGCCTGGTATGCAGTCTGCCGGTGGCGATCGCGTTCCTGTTCTCACGTCAGCGATGGCGCGCGGCGGCGTTGATCGCCGCGGTGCTGATTCCGGCCTTCGCCGCGACCGGATACTACAACCGGACGGTGACTGGAAGCGCGCTCCAATTGCCGTTCACGGAGTATGCCCGGCAGTACGTCCAAATTCCGCTGTTCAATTTTCTGCCACTGCAACCTGCCAAGATCCACCGCACACCCGTGACTTACGATCTGCACCAGAACTGGGAGCGCGAACAGTGGGCGAAGGCGCGAACCTGGCAACTGATTCCGATTCGACTGGAGGATTGGAAAGGCGTCGCCTCGACCGTTCTGGGGAGTTTTCTAATAGGACTGCCAATCGTGGCGTTTCTTCCCAATCTGTGGCGCGACCGGAGAATCCGTCTGCCCTTGATGTGCGTAATGGCCGCGCTGGCCGGTTCACTGATCGAGGTCCGCTACTACCAGCATTATGCGGGCCCGGTGACGACGGCGCTGCTTATCGTGGCCGTGCAGACTTTCCGGCATCTGCGGCACTGGAAGCCCGGAGGCCAGCCCGTGGGACGGTTTCTTTCACGCGCGCTTCCGGTACTGGCGATTGCCTCGGCCGTGGCGGCGCAGGGACTCGTCATTCTGCGCCAGGAACCGCCGGAAAACTCGCAGCCGCGGAATGCGCGGCGCGACGAGCTTGCCAGGCTGCTGCAGGATCAGGACGGCCAGCACGTGATTCTGGTGCGCTACACCGGCAGCCAGAGCCCCCACGAGGAATGGGTCTATAACACCGCGGACATCGATGCCCAGGATGTGATCTGGGCGCACGACCTCGGCAGCGCGGAGAATGCTCCTCTGCTCGAATACTACAAAGACCGGAAGATCTGGCTATTGCAGCCCGATATTAATTTCTTGCGGCTGGATCCGTATCGCTGAACCACGGGATTCAGGCTAATTGTCAAAGGGCCGGTGGCCGGCGCGAGGCTGCAAAATACTACCGCGCCGCCGCCTGCGCCCACTTCGGCGAGAATTTCTTGATCCGCGCCACGGCTTCCATCAGGTTGGCCATGGAATTGGCGTAGCTGAAGCGGATGTATCCCTTGCCGTAGTCTCCGAAGCAGCGGCCGTCCAGGCAGGAAACGCCGGCTTCGTAGAGCAGATAGTCGGCCAGCTCCTTGGAGTCCATCCCCGTTCCTTCCACATTGGCGAAGGCGTAGAACGCGCCGCCCGGAATGGCGCAGCGGAACCCGGGAACCTCGTTCAGCCCCTTGCAGATGGCATCGCGGCGGCGGTGCAGCTCCGCCACCATCGCGGTCACTTCGTCCTGCGGCCCGGTGATGGCGGCGATGCCGGCGCGCTGGGTGAAGCTCGCCGTGCAGGAGTTGGAATTCACCATCAGCTTGTTGACCGCTTCCACCAGGAACTTGGGCATCACGCCGTAGCCCATGCGCCAGCCGGTCATCGCCCAGGTCTTCGAAAAGCCGTCCAGAATAATGGTCTTTTCGAGCATCCCGGGGTAGCTGGCGATGGAGGTGGGCGCCTCGCCGCCGTAGTAGATGCGGGAGTAAACTTCGTCGCTCAGCACAATCAGGTCGCGCTCGCGCAGCATTCCGGCCAGGGTTTCGATGTCGGCGCGCGGAATCACGCCGCCGGTGGGGTTCTGCGGCGAGTTCAGTATGACCAGCTTGGTTTTGTCGGTCAGGAGGTCGCGGAACAGGTTCAGGTCGAATGAGAAGCCGCGGCCTTCTTCGAGCGGCATGGGGACCGGCGTTCCACCCGCGTACCGGATCATCGATTCATAGATGGGGAAGCCTGGATTCGGGTAGATGACTTCGTCGCCCGCCTCAATCAGCGCCAGGATCGGGAAGAAGATGATAGGCTTCCCGCCGGGCACCACGCACACGCTCTCCGGCCCCACCTTGATGGCGCGGGTTTGGGAGATATAGTCCGCGATCACCTGCCGCAGCTCGGGCAGGCCCTGGGTAGGACCGTAGTGGGTCCAGCCCTCGTCGAGCGCCTTCTTCGCGGCTTCGATGATGTGGGCGGGAGTATTGAAATCGGGCTCGCCGATTTCAAGGTGGATCACGCTCTTGCCCTGCGCTTCGAGCGCGCGGGCTCGTACCAAAACATCGAAAGCCGATTCGACTCCGATGCGGCTCATGGATTCGGCAAGTTTCATGATGACAATCTCCGGAAGGGATAGTGTAGCGCAAGATCAAGCGCGGCTCGGCAGGGCTAAGGGCCTGACAAGAAATAACCAGTCCAATTGCCGGTTGGGATGGTCATTACATGGCAAGCGCTACGCGCTTCCGCCGTTCAACCGGCGGCGAAGCTCTTCCAGGCGCTCGATATCCTCACGAACGCGCGGAGCTTCCTGTCCCGCCGAGGCGATCAGCTTCTCGATGGTCCCGATCAGTCCGTCGAGCCGGCGCATGGATTCCTTTTCCAGCGCCAGCAGAGACGCGTTCACGAGGTCCGCCCACTGGGATGCCAGCCGCGACAGGTTGGTGAAGACCAGATCCTCAACCTTGCGTTGAAAGTGTTTCAACACGACGCTGCGCACAAGCGCCATCGGGATCACCCAGGAGAGAAGCTCCCAATTACGGTCGAAGATCTTGCCCACCCGCACATCGGGCGATCTGGGGTCCTGGGTACGCAGCTCCATCTCCGTGGTCCGCAGCGGAACACCGAGCGTCTCCAGCATCCGATCCGAAAGCCGGTTGCGGAAATCCTGCAGCGATTGCGAAAGCTGGCGGCTTACTCGCCGCGCCGGTTCGATAAACTCGCCCCTGTGCTTCCCGGATAGCTCCGCCATTTCGCTGGTCAAGCCGGCGCACAGCCAGTCGTCGAACTTCCCGGCCGCCACGCCGAGACTGCGGGTCCAGGACGGGAACTCGCGATCGAGGCCCTCCTGGAGCTTTTCCCGCACGGGCAACTCGTCATTGCTCAAGAAGGCCTCGAACGTCGTACGTGTGTTGGCGGTTGCGTGCCGGACGATGAGCTTCAGCGCCAGCCGCGTATCGTCGAGCGATTCCTTCTGGCCGAGAATTTTGAGGCGTAGCTCCTCCCGCTCGGAGTCGGCCACTTCCGCGGCTTTGAGAGCCACATTCAAATAGCCGGCGCATTCGCTCAGGAGCGAATCGAGCTTGCGGCGCAGAATCGCCGCGCGCTGGCCGCCGGCATCGGCTCGCACTTGTGACAGCAGGCTGGCGTCGAGCTCCGCGCGCAGATGCTCGAAGCCCGGCCGTACCGAGTATGGGAATACCGGGACGGCGTCATTCCAATATCGCGCAAGCTGCTTCCGGACGAACTCCCGCACCTGGACGCGCTCGCTTTCCTCCAGGACATCAACCTTGGTGAGCAAAAGCGAGATGTTCGGGGTGTAGCGGCTCAGATTGCGGATCAGCTCGATGTCGTGCCGGGAAAGAGGCGGGTCGACGCCGACCGCGACCAGCGCCAGCCCCACATTGGGAAGCCAATCGAGCGAAGCGTCGGTGTTGTGCTCGAAGACGCTCTCGAGGCCGGGCGTGTCGACGAACCGAATTCCCCGGTAGCGATCCATGGAAGGCAGCTCGACGCGCACGCGGGCCACGTGCTGGAAATTCTCCGGGTTGCGGGTTTCCGAAATGAAATCGCCGATCCCGTTCACCGGCGCCTGTTCCCGGCGGCCATCGGCAAACAGTATCTCGGAACGCTCGTGAGGCCCCCACTCGATCTCGGTGACCACGGAGGTGACCGGGATCACTCCAATCGGCAGCAGCGGCCGGCCGAGAAGGTGGTTGAGAAAACTGCTCTTGCCGGCCTTGAATCGCCCCAGCACGGCGATGCTCAGGGTCTTCTCTTGGGCGAAAGCGCGGCAGCTTTCGAGAAAGTCTTCGAGCGCCGAGATCTCATGGCGCCGGCACAAGTCCTCGACCGCGCCGAGCCCGTCGCGGACAATCTCAGGAGAGACCGGTGTTGGGTCGGGTTCAGTCATTAGACGAAAGCCATTGGCGCATCAATTCGAAGCGGCGGGAACCGGATGCGCCGTCCCTCCCTGGCATTCTCCGCGGACGGAATCCCCTGGTTCCAGTTCCTTCCCGGGGAGCAGATGCCGCGGCATAAACCGGGCGTTGGCGATAGCCGTAGGAATCACGGCGCTCGCAATCACGGTGGCCACCAGGTACGAGTACTGAATTTGGCTGATGATCCCGTGGTTCAGGCCAAACAAGGCGGAAATCGTGCCAAACGTCAATCCGGTCGACATCATCAAAGAGTAGTAAACCCCATCATGACCGTTGTAGCCGAAGGCCCGCACCGTCGGTAGCAAGCCTAGCATCTTCGAGACTGTTTTCGCGAAAAACAGCGCCACAAAGACCAGTGGAGCGGCCACCAGCGCCGGAACCGAAACGAAGCTTCCCGCGCGGATGAAATAGAACGGAGTCAGCAGACCAAACGTCAAGGTCCGCAGGCGGCGGGTGAGGAAATGGTCTTTACCCACCGTCCCCGCCAGCACCATTCCGATGAGATAGGCCGGCAGAACCGCTTCGCTGCCGGACCACACCGCCAGCCCACCGAGGCCGAACAGCAGGAACAACAGGTACTTGGTTTCCAGCTCGGAAACACGCCCGCCATGTCTGGCGAAGAACCGGGACGTGGCGAAAGGCAGGACCAGAAACAGGACCAGGCTAACGCCCAGGAAGAGGAACGTCTTGATGGTGAAAGGCGAGAAGATGAGACCCAGGGCGATGACGGTGCCCAGATCGTTAATGAAACACGCGGCGAGGATCGCTTTGCCGTACCTGGTCTGGTTGAATCCAAGCTCGAGCATGACGGCGTAGACCACCGCCACCGAGGTGGTGGAGAGCGCCACGCCGGCCAGCCAGGATGGACGCCATGCCCAGCCGAGGATATAGTGGGCCACCAGCGTGGCTCCCAGGAACGGGGCGAAAAATCCGATAAGCCCTACGGCCGAGGCCTCTTTCCATTTCGCGCGAAACACCTCCGGATCGAGTTCGGCCCCCGCCAGGAAGGTGAGAACGATGGCGCCGGCGCCGGCGAGGAAAGTTATCCACTCGGCTTTGGCTCCCAATGCATTGCTTCCGAAAAAAGCGCTGATAACCAGCCCGGCGACGACGCCGACGACAATCTCGGAAAGCGCCGTCGAGACGCGAAGCCAGTTGGCCGCGAGGACCGCGAGCAGCGCCAGCAAAAGCCAAAGAGCTGCTACAAACCACACTTGACCCATTCAGGGATCTCCGTTTCTTGATGTCTTGTGGTTTGCCTCGGAGGGACTGTTTCCGCAGACTCCTACAGGGAAACCACTGTAGGAGTCATTGGCCGTTTGGAACGGCGTCGAGCGAACTCCACCGCTGCTGCTGTTTCCAATATAGCGTCTCGCCGTGGGAGGAATCAACATCGGCGGGCGCGCCAGCCCCCTCGAAGCCGAGGTCGCGCCGAGCGGTTTCATGCGCTTTACAGTATAGGGAGGAGCCGTTCGCCATGAAGATCCTCATCGTCTCCGACATTCACGCGAACCTCGAAGCGCTCGAAGCCGTGCTCGCGGAGGCGCATGACGAGCTGTGGGTGCTTGGCGACCTGGTGAACTACGGTCCGAATCCATGCGAGGTGGTGGATCTCATCCGCCGGAATGCCTCCCCGGTGGTGCAAGGGAACCACGACTATGCGATCGGCGCCGGCGCCGACCCACAGTGCTCCCAAGCCTTCCGGGAGATGGCGCGCGCGATGCAGGACTACACGGAGCCACTTTTGAATGCGGATCGCCGGGCGTTCCTGAGTGGTCTTCTACGGACCGCGGCGCGCACGATTGACGGCTGTCGATTCTTTCTCTGCCACGCCACGCCCACCGAGCCGCTATTCCAATACTGCCCCGCCGAGCCCGCGCGGTGGGCTTCGGAGATTGTGGGCGTAGAGGCCGATATGGTCCTCGCGGGGCATACGCATTTACCCTTCACGATGGACCTGGAAAAGCTGCAGATCGTGAACCCCGGCAGCGTGGGGCAGCCCAAGCATGGCTTTCCGATGGCCTGCTACGCCCTATGGGAGGACGGCCGCATTTTTCTCAGGTCCTGCCATTATCCGGTCGAGGATACGGTCAGGAAGGTTTACGCCCTGCCGGTTCCGCTCGAAATTCGCAGCCAGCTCGCGGCGGTCCTGCTGTCGGGATCTCCTCCGCCGGGCCGAAGCGGGCGGCTTGCGCTATAGTGAGAGTTTAAGAGTTTGAACGGTGATGGAGTCTCACCGGGAATCGTCTCGACTTTGTCGAGGCTGATAGCTCCTACCCCCAGCGGCAGGAGCTTTTTCGGTTTTATGGCCAGTCGTAATGGTCCAAAGGGAGTTATTCATGACAGCAATCGTTGACGTGAAAGGCCGCGAGATCCTGGACTCTCGGGGCAATCCAACCGTGGAGGCGGACGTCGTTCTCGCCGATGGGAGTTGCGGACGCGCCGCCGTGCCGTCCGGGGCCTCGACGGGCGAAAAGGAAGCGGTGGAGCTGAGGGACGGCGACAAGAGCCGGTACGGCGGCAAGGGCGTCACCAAGGCCGTGAGTAACATAAACGCCAAGATCCGCAAGGCCGTGACCGGCCTGGACGCCTCCGATCAACGGGCGCTCGATGACGCCATGATTGAGCTCGATGGCACGCCCAACAAAGCCAAGTTAGGGGCCAACGCGATTCTGGCCGTGTCCATGGCCGCCGCCCGGGCGGCCGCCGGCGCGCATCGGTTGCCGCTCTACCGGTATCTCGGCGGCGCCAATGCCTGTCTCCTGCCGGTGCCCTGCATGAACGTGCTCAATGGCGGCAAGCACGCCGATAATACGGTGGATTTCCAGGAGTTCATGATCGCGCCGCACAACGCGCCCTCCTTTGCCGAAGCCATCCGCATGGGCATGGAGACCTTCCACGCGCTGAAGCAGGTGCTGCGCGGCAAGAGCTACAGCACGGCTGTCGGAGACGAAGGCGGTTTCGCGCCGGATCTGAAATCGAACGACGAGGCGGTGGAGCTGATTCTCGAAGCCATCGTCAAAGCCGGCTACAAGCCTGGCGAGGACATTTCCATCTGCCTGGACCCCGCCGCCAGCGAGATGTGGGACGACGGGAAGTACGTTCTCTTCAAATCGACCAAGAAAGCCATCCCTTCCGACGATCTGATCCAGATATGGGAATCGTGGGTCAATCAGTATCCCATCATTCTGATTGAGGACGGCATGGGGGAGAACGATTGGGAAGGATGGAAGAATCTCACCGTGGCCCTGGGATCGCGAATCGAGCTGGTGGGCGACGACGTCTTCTGCACGAACCCGAAGATTCTCAAGGAAGGCATCGAGAAGGGAATCGCCAACGGGGTCCTCATCAAGCTCAACCAGATTGGCTCGGTAACCGAAACTTTGGACACGATCGCGCTGGCTACGCGCAACAACTACCGCTCTTTTGTGTCGCACCGTTCCGGCGAAACCGAAGACACGTTTATCTCCGATCTGACCGTGGCGACGGGGGCGGGTCACATCAAAACGGGCTCGGGCTGCCGCAGCGAACGCGTTGCCAAGTTCAACCAGTTCCTGCGCATCGAAGAAGAATTGGGAGCGCAGGCGCGGTTTGCCGGGCGATCGGCCTTTGGACGCTGACCATCTCCCTTATTCCCGCCACCATTTGAGGACCCGCAGCGCCCGCAGCGTATTCCAGCGGCTGGGCTCGCCGGGTGTTTCCATCTCGAAGAAGGTTTTGCCGGGATAGCGGTTCTGGAGCGGCCAGCGGCCGTCCGGCATCTTTTTCGCTTCCACCAGGGCGATGGCGTCCTCCAGGCGCGGGTCGCGCGCGGCGTTGTATTCCCGGAAGTAGTCCAGGCCGCGAAGCGCGTCATAATGCCAGTGAGGCGGGAACGCGAAGCGCGTGAACTCGGGTCTGGCCACCGCGCCCGTGCGGTGCGACCGGAACAGGCGATGAACCAGCAGGAATTCCCGCCCGCGCGCGCCGGCGGCGCAAGCCTGGCGCGCCACCGCCCCGCCGCCGCGGAACCGCTCGTACTCCATCAACCCCTCGAGGGCCGAAATGGTGGTGTGAAACGAGCCGTGGGTGGCCCCGCCATAGCCTGGCGCGGCCTGGCAGTTCCAGCCGCCATCGGCCATCTGCCGCTCCGCCACGTGCAGGGCCAGGCGGTCCACGCGCGCGTCGTCGAAGCCGAACCAGCAAAGCACGGCCAGGGTCATGCCGCTGACGCAGGTTTCGCTGCTGTTTCGCCACCTGCGCCAGTAGTTGATGCCGCCATCCTCCCAGAAGCCCGTATCGAGCAGCAGACGGCAGGCGCGCATGGCGCCGGGGTCCCCGGCCGGCAGACCCAGGCTGCGCAGCAGAACCATGGTGTAGGTCGTGGAGGTCCACTTGGGATTGTAGATCCCGGAGGCCCAGCGGCCATCCGGGTCCTGCAAGGCCAGCAACTGCGCCCCCCAACCGGTTTCCGCAACGCGCCGCTGTTCGCGGCGAAACGTGCGCTCCGCCGCGCGTTTCAGATGCCGCATCGCCTGCCAGCGAATCGAAGGGTCGCCTTCCATGAGCCAATTCAAGACAGCGTCAGCCACGCCCGTAATTGTACAATCCACTTGCAAAAGGCGCCCGGAGAACCGTAGAGTGGGCTTCCAGCCCGCCATGCCCGCATTCCCGCGGGCATTCTCGTGGCGAGCTAAACTGAAATCGGTGGGACGCCTCTACAGCCGCGCGGAGCTGGTGGAACAACGCGCCCGCTGGAGGCGCGAAGGCAAGACCGTAGTATTCACCAACGGTTGTTACGATCTGCTGCATCCGGGCCACATCCGCCTGCTCGAACAGTGCCGTTCCATGGGCGACGTTTTGATTCTCGCCCTAAATTCGGATGCCAGCGCTCGCCGCATGAAGGGGCCCTCCCGGCCGGTGCTGGGGGAGGCGGAGCGCGCCGAGGTGGCCCTCGCCCTCGACGCCGTGGACGCCGTCGCGCTGTTCGACGAGGATACCCCGCGCGAATTGATTGCGGCCGTTCTGCCCGACGTGCTGGTGAAAGGCGCGGATTGGTCCCACTTCATCGCCGGCCGGGAAGAAGTGGAAGCCGCCGGCGGCAAGGTGATCGCGGCGCCGCTCGAACCGGGCTATTCCACTACGAGTATCATAGATAAGATTCTCAACCAGCCTTGATCCATCCAGCCGTTCGCGACCTGTTTCTGGACCTGGGGAAAGATCCCGCCTTCCAGGAGGCTCTGCGGCGCCTCGCCGGCGCCGGCAGCGCCTCTATTTCCGGCCTCACCACCACCGCCAAGGCGGTCTACTCGGTTCTCCTGTGGCAGTCGCTCAACCGTCCCCTGATTATCGTGGCGGATGGCAACCAGCAGGCCGAGGCGCTGGCCGAAGCCGTCGGCGCATTTTTCTCCCTCCTGGTCGCGGACGATCGCTACACGCCCCAGCTTCTGCCGGCGCTTGACGTCGTGCCGCTGCAGAACCTTTCGCCGCACGCCGAGATTTGCGAACAGCGGGCCATCGGCCTGTGGCGTTTGGCCAGCCGGCGTGCGCCTATCACCGTGCTGCCGGTGGCTTCGGCGCTGCTGCGCATCCATCCCGGCGAGTTCTACCGGCAACTGGCGGTGCGATTGAAGGTGGGCGACGAAGTTCCGCTCGAAGACATGGTGGCGCACCTGGAAAGCATCGGCTATACGCGCCGCGAGCCGGTGGAGATGGTGGGCGAGTACTCCGTGCGCGGCGGCATCCTGGACGTCTTTCCGCCCGAAGCCCCCAAGCCAGTGCGCATCGATCTATTTGGGGACCAGGTGGACTCCATCCGCCGCTTCGACGTGGAATCGCAGCGCTCCGTGCTGAATGTGGAGGATTGCACGCTGCTGCCGCTCACAGAGTATCAGAGGTCGCGCGAGTTGCTTGCCGATCTGAATCAATTGGTGCGTGAAGCCGGCATCCCCGGGCGCGACCTGCCTCCTCCCGGCGAGCCGTTTCCCGGATGGGAGTTGATTGCGCCCATGCTGCGGCCCAGGCTCGGATCGGTGTTCTCCCTGGTGGAGCGGCCGGTAGTGGTTTGGGACGAACCGGAGCAGGTCCAGGCCGCCGCTGTCCGGTTGTGGACCCGCCTGGAGCAAATCGAGCCCTCGCCGGCGTATCATCCGGACAAGGTGTTCCTGCGATGGGAAGACCTCGAGCGCCAGGCTGAAGGCGCGCCCCGTATGGCGCTGAAGGAGTTGGAAATCGCTGCGCCCGAGGCCGGCCTGCACATCGCCACCCGCCCCACCATGGCCTTCCACGGCAACATGCAGATCGCCATAGCGGAAGCCCGTAACCTTGTGGAAAGTGGCAACCGGGTAGCGTTTTTCGCTTCTTCTACAGGTGAAGTAGAACGGCTTGCCGACATCCTCAACGAATACGCATTACCTTACCAACTGGGGCTCGGGCAGGCCGAATCTACTCCAGCATACCTGGCCGAGCGGGCCTATATGGCGGGTACGGCGGCCAATATCCATTTGATCAAAGGGCTGGTGCGCCACGGTTCCTCTTTTCTAAATTCGGCTCTTGTAGTATTTGGCGCGGAGGATCTCTTTGAAACCTCCGAAATGATCGCGAGGGGCCCCTCTTCCAAGGCGGCCTTGGCCACTTTCTCTTCGGATTTGATCGAGCTCAAGCCGGGCGACTACGTAGTCCATGTTGAGCACGGCGTAGCCCAGTACCTGGGGTTGCGGGAGATCGCCCAGGGCGAGGCCCAGGGCGACTATATGCTGCTCGAATACGCCGGCGGCGCCCGGCTTTACGTGCCGCTGACGCGCATGGACCTGGTGCAGCGCTTCCGCGGCGCGGGCGAAGCCAAACCGGCTCTCGACCGCATGGGCGGGGCCACCTGGACCCGCACCAAAACGCGCATCAAAGCCAAAATGCGCGACATGGCCGACGAGCTTATCAAGCTTTACGCCCAGCGCAAGATGGTTGAGGGCTTCAACTTTTCCCGAGACAGCAACTGGCAGCGCGAGTTCGAGGACGCCTTCGAGTTTTCCGAGACGCCGGACCAGTTGACTGCGATTCGGGAGATCAAGCGCGACATGGAAAGCCCTCAGCCCATGGACCGCCTGCTCTGCGGGGATGTGGGCTTCGGCAAGACCGAGGTAGTGATGCGGGCCACCTTCAAGGCTTTGGGGGATGGCAAGCAGGTCGCCATTCTAGCTCCTACTACAGTATTAGCATTTCAACATTTCGAGACTTTCAAACGCCGTTTTCAGCCTTTTCCGGTGCGTGTGGAGATGTTCAGCCGTTTCCGCCGCCCCAAGGAAATCCAGGCGGCGCTGGCGGATATGGCCGAGGGGAAAGTGGATGTCGCTATCGGCACCCATCGACTGCTCTCGCAGGACGTCGTGTTCCGCGATTTGGGTCTGCTGGTGGTGGATGAAGAGCAGCGTTTTGGGGTCAAGCACAAGGAGCGGCTCAAACAGATCAAAAAAACCGTGGACGTGGTTAGCATGAGCGCCACTCCGATTCCTCGAACACTACACATGTCGTTATTAGGGCTGCGGGATATGTCGGTGATCGAAACGCCGCCCAAGGACCGCTTGTCCATCCACACCGTGGTGGCCCCGTTCCAGCCAGGATTGATTCGCTCCGCACTGGAACTGGAATTGGCCCGCGGCGGACAGATCTATTTCCTGCACAACCGCGTGGATTCCATTTGGGCTCGCGCCGCCATGATTCAGGAACTGGTCCCAGGGGCGCGCATCGGCGTCGGCCACGGCCAGATGGGAGAGGCCGAGTTGGAAGCCACCATGCTGAAGTTCATGCGCCACGAGTTCGACATTCTGGTTTGTACTACTATCATAGAGAATGGCTTGGATATTCCGCTGGCCAATACCATGGTGGTGGAAAACGCCGAGCGCTACGGCCTTTCCGAGCTTTACCAGTTGCGCGGCCGGGTGGGCCGGTCGAGCCGCCGGGCCTACGCCTACCTGCTGGTGCCGCCGGATACGGAGCTTACCGAGATAGCCCGCAAACGCCTGGCCGCCCTGAAGGAGTTCAGCGACCTGGGGGCCGGATTCAAGATCGCGGCGCTCGACCTGGAGCTGCGCGGCGCGGGCAACCTTTTGGGCGGCGAGCAGCACGGTCACATCAACTCGGTGGGCTTCGACACCTACGTCCGGCTGCTGGAAGAGGCCGTGCGCGAACTGAAGGGCGAAGAGGTTATTCCCGAAATCCACTCTGCGCTCAACCTGGGGCTCGATATTCGCATCCCGCCGGACTATATCGCCGACGAAAACCAGAGGCTGCGCGCCTACCGGCAGATCGCCAACGCAGCGGACGCGGGCGGGCGCGCGCGCCTGGAGAAGGAGCTGGAGGATCGCTATGGCCCGGTTCCCGAAGCGGTGCTCAACCTGCTTCAATACTCGGCGCTGAAGACCATGGCCGAGCAGATTGGAGTCGAAGCCATAGACCGGCGCCACAGCATCATCAATGTGAAATTCCACGAGGAAACCCGCGTGGACCCGGCCCGCCTCATGAAAATCGTGAGCCAAACACGCGGCGCCCAGTTCACCCCGGCGGGAGTCCTGATGCTTCCCCTCGACGGCCAATCCGCGGCGGGAGATGTACTGCGCTTCGTCGCGAAAAAGCTGGGCATCCTGGTCGAAGGATGACGGCCACGCGGCCAAATGCCGCGGTTGCCTCCACTCCGCCGGCCTTGCTACAATTTAGCTTCGTACATACGAGGGAGATTTTTGTCTTATGGCACAAGTATGTGATGTCTGCGGCCGCGGGCCTCAGTTCGGCAACCGGATCAGCCACGCGCACAACGTCACCAAGCGCCGCTGGAACGTCAACCTGCAGAGCGTTCGCGCCGTGGTGAACGGCGCCACCCAGCGCTTGCGGGTCTGCGTGTCCTGTATCCGCTCCGGCAAGGTCCGGAAAGCCGCCTGAACCGCACTTCGCCGGAGAGTTGCGCTAAGGCGCGCTCCGGTGTTCGGCGGCCGCCAATGTTGTGGCGCCGTCCTGAGCCAACCCTTTGGAAGCATTGCTGGCTGCCAATCCTCAAGTCGCCGGGGCACCCTGTGAGCCGGGCGTCCTCGCCGGCGTTCTTCGAGGCCAAACGCCTGCTCCACCACGCGCCGGATTCGGCGGCCTTGGGCCGCTCGATATGGCTCGGAGCGCGGCTGACTTCCGGCTTCGTGTAATGTTTTTCACAGCCGCATTTACCTGAAATTAGTACCGGAACTGCGTTTCGTACCAAAGGGGTTCCGGTACCGCGGGGCTCTATTTAGTTGGGACCTCGCGTTTGCTGTTGAACCCTGCGAACCGCTGTATTTCCGGTGGGTGTCTGCGCCGCCTTCGCATCCTGGAGCGCGGCGGACAGCCCCGGCTTTGTTCCATTTCCCCACCGTTTCCGGACGACGCCGCACCGGCGTTCCCGACGCTGTCAAATAGCGGCCAAACCGCCGCGGGCCTCAGGTTGGAGACCGGCGCCAATGAGGTCGGGAACGCCGTAATGCGCGCCGGGCGCCCGCCCGCGCCGGAGCCTTCGCACCGCGTTTCTCCTTGCTGCTGGCGCGTTTCCCGATCAGCGCGGTGGGTTCCCACACACCCCAGGCCCCCTCAGTTTTCATGGCAGTAATCTGCGGAATTTACTTAGAACCTACCACGATCTCGTACTAGGACCTAAAAACGTACTAAGTACTTTAAAATGTTTTAGTTACTGGCGCAAAGACGCGCTTTTCGCCTACCCTGATCTCATGCGCATCAAAGCTCTGTATTTGTCACTCGTTTTCGCCAGCTTCTGCTCGGCCACTTCGGTCATCAACAATCCCAATTTCGGCCCGAATGACACGATCGCCAATTACCCGGCGACGGGCGTGATCGGCACCGTGGCCGATTTCGACATCAAGGACGCCACCTTGACCGTTTCGGGCGGGAGCGTCACTATCGCGGTGCAGTTCGACTACGGATCTTCCAATACGAGTCTGCCTGTGTATAACGACGGTATAAACTTGGCCGTGGGCGACATGTTGTTCTACGATCCGTCGGCCCCCAGTACGATTCTCTATGGCGTGGACATTTCCACAGGGGCTTCCCAGCATACTTACACCGTAAGTGGCTCCACGTACACGAGCACAGGTACAACACTTACGCCGGGGACGCTCTATACCGTCAAGAATGGGGTATCCTCGCAACCCGGAGTGTTGGATGCGCAGCAGGCCCTGACGGCCACGGACGGGTCCAGTTCCCTTCCGTGTGATGGCTGCTATCGGCCCAATCAGGATGTCTGGATTAACAACTTCACCGGCACCCCGACGTCTGGCACGCTGTCCGTCACGAGTTCTTCTGGGCTCATGACTGCCTCCGTGACATACACTCTGTCGGCGCTCCAAACCAACGATCCCACTTTCTACAATCTGGTCACGAATGGCGGCCTTGGGTTCTCGTTTGCGTCCGCCGACTGCGCCAATGATGTCCTTAGCGGCACGTTCGCTGCTCCGGAGCCCTCTTCTCTGGCCCTTGCGGCTGGCGGCTTGCTGCTGGCCGGCATCGGCCTGATCCGCCGCAAGCGCCGCGCGGCGTAACGAGGTCGACCGGTTGGACGGCGGCTCGCGCGCGGCCGCCAGGAGCTGAAAAAGGGGCCGTGGTGTCTATAAGCTGGGACACCCGGCCCCTTGTTTTTTGCAAAGTGCGCCTCCTCGCCGGCCGAAGCTGGGGAGAGCGATCTCCTGATCGGCTCTTCTGTCTTTACCCCTCCACCGCCTGATTGGGAGATTGGTGTTCCCAGGCTACCTGCGCTGCCGGCGGATCTCTTCCGGGTCGTCCATCTTGGGCGCGAGCGCTGCGTCGTTCCCTTCTTTCGCCGCGGCCGGGTCGAACAAGCGCTTATCCACGTCTCTTGCGTGGTATCCCGCCAGGTCCGTCGTCTTGGCGAAGCAATCGCTCAGATCGGCGGCCGAGGCATCGAAGAGGTTCAAGGGAGGCAGGCCCAACAGCCGGAAGATGGTC
>JBEKPK010000021.1:0-30453 GCA_049520795.1 Bryobacteraceae bacterium | reverse complement strand
CCAGCCAGTCGATCAGGGGCAGATCGGGGGATGCATCGCCCAGCGGCGTGCGGAAGCTCTTGCGCGTCAATCCGAAGGTTTCGGGCTGGCCGTAATGGGAAGTCGCCAGAATCACGAAGGTGCGGTCGCGGTGCTGCGGACCCAGCAGGCTGTATGCCGTGCGATAGGATCGCCATCCGCCCGAGGGGCTGACGTGCGGCGCGGCGATGGCGAACAGGCCGTCATCGGCCGCGCGCGGCGGCGAGGCGGCATCTCCGGCCATGTACCCTGCCAGGGTCTGGCGCAGTTCCTCCGGCGCGGCCGGATAGGCCCCGCCGGCGTGGGCGGACTCCCGCACCGGGCTTTCGGCGAATTCGCGGAGCCGCTGTTCGCGCATGGCGCCGAAGGTCTCGTCTTCCAGAAATCCAGCCCCGCTGAGCGCCTCCACCAGTCCCTGTTCGATCTCGCCGACTTCCAGGCTGCCCGTCATCCGCACCAGCAACTCGCGCAGGTCCAGGTCCGTCTGCCCGCCGTCGAAGCATTCCAGGCACGCCACCAGCGGCGGAGGCACTATCAGGACGGCGTCCGAAAAGCGGTACGGATCGCGAATCAGCAGGCCCGGATGCTCCGCCGAGGGCGACGGCATGAAGTCCAGGGTCGGGCGGAGGCGAGGCAGCGGCTGGGACAAATCCTATCGTACCCCTAGCGCGCGGTACTTGCGCAGCAGCTCGTACACCACCACCCCGCCGGCCGTCGCCACGTTGAGCGAGTGCTTGGTCCCCAGCATGGGTATGCGGACGTGGGTGTCCGCGAATCCGGAAACCTCCGGCCGGATGCCCTCCACTTCGTTGCCGAAGATCAGGCACACCGGGAAGCGCGGCCGCCAGTCGAACAGGTCCACCGCATGAACGGTGGTCTCCACGGCGGCGATTTCGCAACCCCTGCCTCGCGCCGCTTCGAGCAGCCGAAGAGGCTCCCAGTCGTGCTCCCAGGGAACCGACAACTCGGCTCCCAGTGCGGTCTTCGAGATCGCCAGCTTCGGCGGACAGCCGGTGATCCCCGAAAGATACAGCTTCACAACCCCCGCTGCATCGGCCGTCCGAAAGAAAGACCCCACATTGTACAAGCTGCGAACGTTGTCGAGCAGAATCGAGACCGGCAGCCGCCCCAAGCCATCGTAAAGCGCCCCGGCCCGCGTAACCTGGAATGGGACACGGTCCATAGTGCGTACCGGCGCCAGCTTACCAACATTCACCGCCCATTGCCCACGCTCAGGCCCTTCAGGACCGGGCGCATGGGAGCGCGCCGCGCAGGTATTGGCCGGTGTAGGAGCCCTTGGCGGCGGCCACCGTCTCGGGGGTTCCGGCGGCTACCACCGTCCCGCCGGCTTCGCCGCCTTCGGGGCCCAGATCGATCACCCAATCGGCCGCCCGGATCACATCCAGATTGTGCTCGATCACGATCAGGCTGCCGCCGTTTTCGATGAGCCGCTGGAAGGAGGCCAGCAATTTCGAGATGTCGTCGAAGTGCAGGCCGGTGGTGGGCTCGTCGAAGATAAAGAGCGCGCCTTCGCAGCTTGCCAGGGCCAGGTGGGCCGCCAGCTTGACGCGCTGCGCTTCGCCGCCGGAAAGCGTGGTGGCGGATTGCCCCAGCCGCAGGTAGCCCAGACCCACGTCGTCGAGCACCTTCAAGCGGTGCACCAGTCGCGGCGTGGCCCCGAAGAACTGCATGGCCTCGCGCACGGTGAGTTTCAGGACCTCGTGGATGTTCAGCCCGCCATAGTGGATTTCCAGAATCCCGCTTTTGAAGCGCGTGCCCTTGCATTCCTCGCACACCAGCTCCACATCGGCCAGGAACTGCATCTCCACCGTCACCGTTCCATCGCCCTGGCAGGTCTCGCAGCGCCCGCCCGGGATGTTGAAGGAGAAATGGCCGGGCGTGTACCCGCGCCGCTCGGCCTCGCGCGTGGAGGCGAATAGGGCGCGGATGATTTCGAACGCCTTGATATAGGTGACCGGATTGGATCGCGGCGTGCGGCCAATGGGCGATTGGTCGATCATGACGGTCTCGGCGATGCGCTCCGCGCCTTCCACCTTGCGGCACGCCACGCGGGGAGCGCCGAGCGATTCGCCATCGTCGTCCACGGCCCGCTCCTGCTCCACGCTGGCCGCTTTGCGCGGCGCCTCCAGGGATCGAAAGATCACATCGTGCACCAGCGTGGATTTGCCCGACCCGGAAACGCCCGTGACCGCCACCATCATGCCCAACGGTATTTCCACGTCGATATTCTTGAGGTTGTGCGCCCGCGCGCCCAGAATGCGCAGCGCGCGCCGGGGATCCACGGGGCGGCGGGCGCGGGGCGCGGAGACCCGCAGCTCGCCGCGCAGGTAGCGGGCCGTGAGCGAGCCCGTCCCATCGCTCATGAGGGCGCCCATGGGCCCTTCGAAAACCACATGCCCGCCGTGTTCTCCCGCACCGGGGCCCAGATCGACGATGTGGTCGGCGGCGCGCATCACTTCCGGATCGTGCTCTACCACCACGATGGTATTGCCCAGGCCGCGCAGCTCTTCGAGAATGCGGATCAGCCGCCCGGTATCGCGGCTGTGCAGGCCGATGGAGGGCTCGTCCAGCACGTAGCAGGCCCCCACGAGGCGCGAGCCCAAACTGGTGGCGAGCTGGATGCGCTGCGCTTCGCCGCCCGAAAGCGTGGACGCCAGGCGGTCGAGCGTCAGGTACTCCAGGCCCACCTCATTCAGGAATTTCAACCTCTGGCGGATCTCGATGAGGATCTTCTCGGCGATGGCGCTCTCTTCCGCGGTCAGTTCCAGAGTGTCGAAAAAGCGCTGCGCTTGGGCGATGTTCATGCGCACGGCTTCGGCCACGCTCTTGCCGCCCACGCGGACGTAGAGCGCCTCTTTGCGCAGCCGTCCGCCCTGGCACTCCGGGCACACGGCATAGCCGCGATAGCGGCTCAGGAACACCCGCACGTGGAGCTTGTACTTCTTGGTCTCCAGGTGGTCGAAGAAGCGCCGGATGAAGGCGTAAACGGTTTCGCGCTCGCCCTCGGTCAGCTCGTAAAAGGGCGTCGAGAGGCGAACCTTGCCACGCGCGTGGCGGGCGAAGTTGGCCAGCCAGGAACGGGCCTTGGGCTTGGTCCAGGGCTCCACGGCGCCTTCCTCGAGCGAGAGCGATTTGTCCGGAATCACACGCTCCATGTCGAAATCGATGGTGTGGCCGAAGCCCTGGCAGCGCGGGCAGGCGCCCACGGGGGAGTTGAAGCTGAACAGGATCGGCTCGGGGTCCGCGAATTCCATGCCGCAGGTCTTGCACTGGAACTTCTCGTTGAAGCGCAGGCGCTCCTGCCCGGAGGAGCTTTCGAACAGGGCCTCGCCCGCTTCCCTATAGCAGATCTCGATGGAGTCCACCACGCGTTGATGCAGTCCGGGGCCGATGGCGATGCGGTCCACCAGGGCGAAGACCGGCTTGGTGAAATCCAGGTCGAGGAGCGATTCCGGAGTGGAGAACTCAAACAGGCGGCCGGCCTGAAACAGCCGGTTGAAGCCCTTCTTGCGAAGTTCGAACAGATGGTCCCGGAATGCGCCCGTGGAGGCGTGTTCGCCGCACGGGAAGATGACGTACCAACGCGAGCCTTCGGGAAGCGCAAGCACCCGCCCGGCCACTTCATCCACGGTGTCGCGATGCACGGCGACCCCGCAATTTGGACAGAAGGTGCGGCCCACGCGGGCGTACAGAAGGCGCAGGAAGTCGTAGCATTCGGTGGCCGTCGCGACCGTGGACCGCGGGTTCCGGCTGGTGTTCTTCTGGCGGATGGCCACGGCCGGAGCGATGCCGTCGATATCGTCCACCTCCGGCTTTTCCATGCGCTCGAGAAACTGCCGGGCATAGGCCGAGAGCGACTCCACGTAACGCCTCTGCCCCTCGGCGTAGATGGTGTCGAACGCCAGCGAGGACTTGCCGGACCCCGAAACGCCGGTGATCACGGTGAGCCGGTCGTGGGGGATCTCGAGCGAAATGTTCTTGAGGTTGTGGACTCGCGCGCCGCGAATCCGGATGGAATCTTGCACGGGATGCGCCGGTTAGTTCCAGTATAGCGTGGGCGGGCGGCGGCCTGGCTTGGGTCTGCTTCGGCCGTGCTATCCTTTGCACAGACGAGGGCTTGGCGGAATGCACCTGGAAATTGAATCCTCCCTCGGTGGGGGGAAGTCTGTAACTCAGGGACGCCGGATGCACGTCTACTCTGTGATCGGACTAAACTCCTGACTAGGACTCCATGTTCGAACTCTTCTTCAAGTACCCGGTCAGCCTGTTCGAAAAGGGCCATTTCGTTTTCCTGACGCCATGGCCGTTGTGGCTGCTGGCAGCCGGCATTGCGGCCGCCGCGGGGCTGCTGTTCTGGCACGTGCGGCGCAACCATGGGATGCTCACGGGAGCGCGCCCCATAGCCATCTGGCTGCTCGAAACCGCCATGATGGCCCTGATTCTATTGCTCCTCTGGCGCCCGGCCATGAGCGTGGCGACGCTCAAGCCCCAACAGAACGTCGTGGCCATACTTGTGGATAATTCCCGCAGTATGGGGATCGCCGACGTTTCCGGGACCCGCGAAGCCGCCGCCAGGACGCTGCTCGAAGGCGGTCTGCTCAAGTCGCTGTCGGACCGGTTTCAAGTACGCCTGTACGAGTTCGGCAAGGAGCCCATCCGCATCCAAAGCCCCGACCAACTCAAGGCCAACGAGCCGGCCTCGCGGCTGGGCGACACCTTGGAACGCGTGCTCGCGGAATCCTCCTCGCTGCCTTTGGGCGCGGTGGTGATGCTCAGCGACGGCTCCGACAATTCCGGCGGAGTGGACTTAGAGACCATCTCGGCCATCCGCCGCCAGCGCATTCCGGTTCACACCATCGGGTTCGGGCGCGAACGTCCGGATCGCGATGTAGAGATTGTGGACGCCGTCGTGCCGGCGCGCGCCCTGCCGCAATCGAAACTCACCGCCCAGGTGACCTTGCAGAGCTACGGAATATCGGGCGCCAAGACCCGGCTGAGCGTGCGCGACGGATCGAGGACGCTGGTTACGCGCGAAATCGCGCTCCAGGGCGACGGCGTTCTGCAATCCGAATCCATGGTGTTCGACTGCGGTCCCGCCGGCCCGAAAACGCTCGAAATCGCGGTTGACCCCGTGGCCGGCGAAGAAAACACGCTCAACAACAAGGTCACGCGGCTGGTCAACGTGGAGAACAACAAGCCGCGCATCCTCTATATGGAGGGCGAGCCGCGCTGGGAATTCAAGTTCATCCGCCGCGCGCTCGACGACTATCCGAATATAGAAATCGCGAGCATACTGCGCACCACCCAGAACAAGCTTTACCGCCAGGGAACCAAGGACGACAAGGAGCTGGCGGATGGGTTCCCCAGTAAAGCGGACGAGCTGTTCGCCTACCAGGGGCTGATTATCGGCAGCGCGGAGGCCAGCTACTTCACTCCCGGGCAGCAGGCGCTGATTCGCGATTTTGTGGACCGGCGCGGCGGCGGCCTGCTGTTCCTGGGCGGGCGCGCCTCGCTTTCCGACGGCGGATACCAGACTTCGCCTCTGGCCGAGCTGGTTCCCACCAGGCTGCCCGACGCCAAGGGCGCCTTCCATCGCGATTTCACCGGCCAGCAGCTCACCCCCGCGGGCGCGCAGAGCGTCATCTGCCGGCTGGACGACGACCCCGCGCGCAACGCCGAGCGCTGGAAGAAAATGCCGCAAATGGCGAATTACCAGGAAGTGGGAGAGGCCAAGCCAGGGGCCAGCGTGCTGCTCGAATCCACCCCCGCCGGACGCCACCCGCTGCCCCTGCTGGTAACCGAGAACTACGGGCGCGGCCGCACCATGGTGTTTGGCACCGGGGGAAGTTGGCGCTGGAAGATGTGGACCGATCACGCCGACAAGACCCAGCCGGCTTTCTGGCAGCAGATTTTCCGCTACCTGGTGACCGATGCGCCGGGGCAGGTGACCGGCACGACCCCCAAGGCCGTGCTGGCCGACGAAACCCGCGTGCCGGTGCGCGTCGAGGTGCGCGACAAGGAATTCAAGCCGGTGAATAACGCCAAGGTGCAGGCCCGCTTCATGGGGCCGGAGGGCGTCAACGCCACTCTGGAGCTGATGCCGCAGCCGCTCGAAGAGGGCGTCTATACCGGCGAATGGAGCGCCGAGAAGCCGGGCTCGTACGTGGTGGAGATTCTGGCCGGGCGCGAGCAGGAGGCGGTGGGGAACGACGTGGTGACCTTCCGCCGCGAAGACGGCGTGGCCGAGAATTTTCATACCTCGCAGAATCGGGAGCTGCTCGAGAAACTCGCGCAGCAGACCGGGGGCCGCTACTATAAGCCGTCTGACGCGTCCAAGCTCTCAACCGAGATTTCGTATTCGGAGGCGGGCATCACCACCCACGAAACACGCGATCTTTGGGATTTGCCCCTGGTTTTCCTGCTGGCGCTGGCGATCAAGGGCTCCGAGTGGCTGCTGCGGCGAAAGTGGGGGGTGGTATGAAGCAGTTTGGTGGGGTATGCTTTAGCCTGCCCGTCTTAGCTGCACGCAGGAGTGCGTGCGCCACAAAGGCTCTCGGATTGCTGCTCCTTCTGGCTCTCTCCGCGCCCGCGGCGACCTTTTATGTGACCATCACGGGCCTGGGCGGCGAGCCCGATTACGACCAGCGCTTCAAGATGTGGGCCGACGATATCGACTCGAGTTTGAAGCGCGCCGGCGACGCCAACGTGATCACCCTGCTGGCCCCCACCCGCGAGCAGATCCGCGCGCGCATGGCGGAATTGGCTAAACAGGCCAAAGCGTCCGACGCCCTGGTGCTCATGCTCATCGGGCATGGCACGTTCGATGGGACCGAATACAAGTTCAACATCCCCGGCCCGGACATCACCGGCGCGGAGCTGGCTTCGCTGCTCGACGCCGTGCCGTGCTCGCGCCAGCTCGTGGTGAACATGACCAGCTCGAGCGGAGGCTCCATCGCCTTCCTGCGCAAGCCCACCCGAGTGGTGATTACCGCTACCAAGAGCGGCACCGAAAAGAACGCCACCGTCTTTGCGCGCTATTGGGCGGAGGCCCTGCGCGATCCGGAGGCCGATTCCGACAAAAACGAAAGCGTCTCGGCGCTGGAGGCCTTCCACTTCGCGCAGCGCAAGACGGCCGACGCCTACGAATCGCAGAAGCGCCTGGCCACGGAGCACGCCGTGCTCGAAGATACGGGCAAGGGCGAAGGCGAGCGATCTCCATCCCCTGAGAATGGCGAAGGCAAGCTGGCGGCTTCCTTTACGGTGGTGCGCTTGGGAGCCAACGCCGCTGCCTCGCGCGACCCCGCTAAGCGGGCGCTGCTCGACAAGAGGGAAGAACTCGAACAGGCCATCGACAAGCTGAAGTACGAGAAAGCCGCCCTGGCGGCCGACGACTACAAGAAGCAACTGGGGCAGCTCCTGCTGGAACTCGCCAAGACACAGGAGGCCCTGGACAAGTGAAAATCATTCCGCGGCTGGGCGCGGCCGCGCTCCTGTTCGCGCTGGCGCTGCCGGGGCAGACCCTGGATCAGGCGGAACAGAAGTGGAAAGCGCGCGACTACTTTGGCGCCAACGAGGTTTTCAAGGCGCTGATCGCCAAGTATCCCGAAAACGCCGACTACCGCGTGCGCTGGGGCCGCCTGATGCTCGATCACGGGCAGCCGGACGACGCCGCGGGGCTGTTCAACGAGGCCCTGGAGATCAAGAAGGACTGCGCCGGGGCCTACATGGGCCTGGCCCTGGTGGCCGACGAAAGCTTCGGAGCGAGCGCGCCGGAACTGGCCCAGACGGCGTTGAAGCTCGACCCCAAGCTGGTGGAGGCCCAGGAGTTGCTGGCGCGGCTGGCGCTCGAAGACAACGACGACGCCAAGGCGGTGGAAGAAGCCAAGAAGGCGCTGGCTCTCGATGCCAATTCCGTTCAGGGCAAGGCCGTGCTGGCCTCCATGGACCTGCTGGCGGATAAGAAAGTGAGCCCCTGGGACCCCCACGACGCGCGCGGATATGAGACCGAGGCGCGATTCTTCGTGCTGAACCGCCGCTACGACGAAGGCATCGAGTATTACCGCAAGGCCGTTGCGCTCGACCCGCAATTGTACAGCGCACGCTCGCAACTGGGCGTCAACCTCATGCGCATGGGCCGGCAGGAAGAGGCCTTCAACCAGCTCGAGACCTGCTTCAACAACGACTACCGCGACTCCGCCACCACCAATTCCTTGCGCCTGCTCGATACGCTCAAGAAGTTCGAAACCATCCAGACGCCCCGCGTGATCCTGAAAATGGACAAGAAGGAGCGCGACCTGCTGGGCCCCTACTTCGAAGCCGAGATGGACCGCATTCTGGCGTCCTACGAAAAGAAGTACAAGTACAAGCTGGAAAAGCCGGTGCAAGTCGAGGTCTACCCCAACCACGACGATTTCGCGGTGCGCGCGCTGGGGATGCCCGGCCTGGGCGCGCTGGGCGTCACCTTCGGCTACACCATTGTCATGGACAGCCCCTCGGGGCGCACGCCCGGCGAGTTTCATTGGGCCTCCACGCTGTGGCACGAGATGAGCCACGTCTTCACCCTCTCGATGACCAACTCGCACGTGCCGCGATGGTTCACCGAGGGCCTGGCGGTGCACGAGGAAACCCAGGTCTCGCCGGAGTGGGGCGATCGGCTCAACCCCGAAGTAATTGTGGCCATCCGGGACAAGAAGCTGCTGCCCATCGCCGAATTGGACCGCGGGTTCATACACCCCCAGACGCCGGCCCGGATTGTGGTGAGCTATTTCCAGGGCGGCCGCATATGCGACTACATCACGGCCAAGTACGGCTGGGACACGATTCTGGCCATGCTGCGCGATTTCGGCTCGGGCGACGACACTCCCACCGTGGTGCGCAAGGAGTTGAAGATCGAACCGGCCGAGTTCGACAAGCAATTCTCCGCCTTTGTGGAAGCCGACACGAAGACAACGGTGGACAACTTCGAAAGCTGGCTGAAGCAGCTCAAGCAGTTGGTCGAGATGTCCAAAGCCAAGGATTACGACGGCGTTATCAAGCTGGGCACGGCCATTCGGGACCTCTTCCAAGACTACGTGGAGCCCGGCAGCGTGTATGAGTTTCTGGCCGCCGCGTACCTGGCGAAGGATCGAAAGCCCGAGGCTGTCGCCGAGCTGGAGCGCTATACCCACATCGGCGGGCGCAACCCCGCGAGCCTGATGCAACTGGCGGACCTGCTGACCGAAGCGGGCAACAAGAAGGAAGCGGCGGAAGTGCTGGAGCGTCTCAATTACATTTACCCGATGTATAACGCGCAGCACCAGAAACTGGGCGCGCTGTGGCTGGAGATGGGAAACGCCGAGGGCGCGGTCCGGGAGTTTCGCGCGGCGGCCGTGCACAACCCCATCGATCCCGCCGAGGCGTATTACCAACTGGCGCGCGCGTATAACGCGAACCATCGGACGGAGCAGGCCCTGGACGCGTTGTTTTCGTCGCTCGAAGCCGCGCCCGGCTACCGGCCGGCGCAGAAGCTGTTGCTGGAATTGAACGCCGCGGAAAGTAGTGGAACTCCGCGCGACATAGTGGAGAAATGAGAACAGGATGGCCATGTCAACTACCGTGACGCCGCAGATGGATCCCGACGTATTGAGGTCGCTCATAGAACGCTTCCGCCAGGTGCAATCCGAGATCGTGACGCAGGTACGCCGCGTGATCGTGGGCCAGGAGGAGGTATTGGAGCAGGTCATGATCGGCCTGTTCGTGGGAGGCCACTGCCTCATCACCGGGCTTCCCGGAACCGCCAAGACCCTGCTGGTGCGGACCATGGCGCAAACCCTCGGGCTGGCCTTCAAACGCATTCAGTTCACGCCCGACCTGATGCCCAGCGACATCACCGGCACGGATATCATCGAAGAAGACCCGGCCAACGGGCGCCGGACGTGGACCTTCGTGAGGGGCCCCATCTTCGCCAACATCCTGCTGGCGGACGAAATCAACCGCACCCCGCCCAAGACCCAGAGCGCGCTGCTCGAAGCCATGCAGGAGCTGGCCTGCACCGTGCGCGGCAACAACTATAAGCTCGATCCGCCGTTCTTCGTGCTGGCCACCCAGAACCCCATCGAGCTGGAAGGCACTTATCCGCTGCCCGAAGCCCAGCTCGACCGCTTCCTGTTCAACACCGTGCTCGGCTATCTCTCGGCGGAGGAAGAGATGCAAGTGGTGGACCTGACGACCACCACCCACGTGGCGCAGGCGTCCCCGGTGACGAACGCGGCGGAGATCCTGCAATTCCAGCAGCTCGTGCGCATGACGCCCATCGGCGAGAGCGTGGCGCGCTACGTGGTGGATATGGTGCGTGTGACGCGCCCGACCGAGGATGCGTCCCCGGATTTCGTGAAGAAATACGTGAACTATGGCGGCAGCGTCCGCGCGGCGCAGTTCCTGGTGCTCTCGGCGAAGGCCCGTGCGCTGATGCACGGCCGCTACCACGTCACTTACGAGGACGTGCGGTCGCTCTACATTCCGGTGCTGAGACACCGCATCCTGCTGAACTTCCACGCCGAATCGGATCACCTCAAGCAGGACGATATCCTGAAGAAGATCCTGGAGTGGAAAGCGCCTCCGAGGGAGTAGAGGGTTTGGAGTGGAGGCGGGTTCTTTTGACGCGGAGACGCAGAGACGCGGAGAAATTCAAGAATGAGGACCGACGGTAACGAACACGCCGAGGTCGCCGCCGAGGCCGGAGAAACTGGCTCACCAGGAGCCGAACCCGGTTTGAACTTGCTCACCGAGCGGATCATTGGCTCTGCAATCGAGGTTCATCGGCATCTCGGGCCGGGGCTCTTGGAATCGATTTATGAGGAGTGTCTCTGCTACGAGTTAAGTCAGGCAGGGCTGCGATTTCAAAGACAGGTCTATCTGCCGATTCACTACAAAGGGATACGGCTGGAGTCGGCTTACACCATGGATCTGGTGGTCGAGGATTTGGTTGTGGTCGAAATCAAGGCCACCGAAGGAACGGCTCCCGTGCATTGCGCCCAACTCTTGACATATCTTAGGGCTTCCAACAGGGAAGTCGGGCTGCTGATCAATTTCAATGTTCCGGTCCTCAAGAATGGCCTGAAAAGAATCGTCAACCTCTACAAGGGGCCAGGTCTCCCGGCGACAAGAAAGCCAATCAATCCCGATCTCGGCTTTTCTCCGCGTCTCCGTGTCTCCGCGTCAAAGGAGGCCCCACTGTCGGCACAGGCTCTCCCGGCGGCGGAAGAGCCGATTACTCCCGACCTCAATTCTTCTCCGCGTCTCCGCGTCTCCGCGTCAAAAGGCTCCCCGGTTTTGAGAGAGGCCTCATAATGCTCCAGCGCTTCCTCGACCCCGACACGCTCGCTTCCATCTCCGGCCTCGACCTGGTGGCCAAGACCGTGGTGGACGGCTTCGTTTCCGGGCTGCACCGGTCGCCGGATTTCGGGTTCTCCCAGGAATTCGCGGAGTACCGGGCCTATTCGCCGGGGGACGACCTGCGCCACGTGGATTGGAACGTCTTCGCGCGCACGGAGCGCTGTTATCTGAAGCGCTATCGCGGCGAGACCAATTCGCAACTGCTGGTGCTGCTCGATACCTCTGCTTCCATGGGGTTCGGATCGCAGCCGGTCTCGAAGCTCGATTTCGCGCGCTTCGTGGCGGCTTCGTTGTGCTATCTGGCCAACGTGCAGCGCGACGCGGCCGGGCTCATCGTTTTCGACGACGACGTGCTCAACTATGTGGCCCCCTCCACGCGGCAGGGACAGCTCTTCCGGCTGCTGCACGCCATCGAGAAGGCGGAGAAAGGCGCGCGCACGGATTTCGCCAAGCCGTTTATCCATTTCCTGAACTATCTGCACCGGCGCGGCATCGTGGTGGTGATCTCGGATTTCTACGAGTCTCCCGAGGTCATCATCCGAACCGTCGAGCCGCTGCGGCATCGCGGCAACGAGGTCATTCTCTTCCACGTGCTCGACCCGCAGGAGATTGCGCCCAGGTTCCGGCAGCCGGTCCTGCTGGTGGACATGGAAAATGCGGCTTCGGCGCTGGAAGTTTCGCCCGAGTATGTTCGGCACGAGTACCGCGATAAAATCGATTCGCACATCCGCGAGCTGCGCGACCAGGCGAAAGCGGCGGGGATGGACTACTTCTTGATGAACACGTCGCGGCCGCTCGACGAGGGGCTGCGCGAGTACCTGTTCATACGCCAGGGGAGGATGTAGATGGGCTTCTTCACGCCATGGTTTCTGGCCGGCGCGGCGGCGGTGGGGCTGCCCATCTGGCTGCACCTGCTGAAGAAGCACCGCAGCACGCCGCTCCCCTTCAGCTCGCTGATGTTCTTCGAGCGCCGGACGCAAAGCTCCATCAAGCACCGCCGTCTGCGGTACCTGGTGTTGTTCGCGCTGCGCACGGCGCTGGTGGCATTGCTCGCCCTGGCGTTCGCCGGCCCGTATATCAATCGGACCATCCTGGCGGGGCGGCGCACGGGCGAGATCACCATGTTCGCGGTGGACAATTCGCTCAGCATGCGCGCCGGCGACCGGCTGCCGCGCGCCAAGCAGATGGCCAAATCGGACATAGCGGCGCTCGGTCCCGGCCAGCGCGGCCAGACGCTGGCGTTCGGCGCCCGGGTGCAGGCCATGAGCGAGGTGACCGACGACCACGCGCCCCTGCTGGCCGCGGTGGACGCCATCGAGCCTTCCGACACGCGCACTTCCTTCGCCGAGCTGGCTCGCGCCGCCCGTTCCATGGCCCGTTCGCTGCAGCTTCCGGTGAAGGTGCAGCTCTATTCCGACATGCAGCAGTCGGGCTTTCCTCCGAATTTCAACGACCTGCGTCTCAACGAGGATATCCGCTTGGAAGTTCATCCGGTGGCCGACGCGGACACGCCCAATTTCGCGGTCGAGAACGTGGTGGCTCCGCGGCGCGTTTACGACAACCGCAAGACGCGCGTGCTGGCCACCATCGCCGGGTACGCCACCAAGAAGGCCACGCGCACGGTGACCCTGCTGTTGAACAGTCGCGTGATCGAGACCAAGACCGTGGAAGTGCCGGAAAACGGCCGCGCCAACGCCGAGTTCCTTTCGCTCGATGTTCCCTACGGCCACAACAAGGGCGAAGTGCGCATCGATGCGGCCGACGCGCTGCCCGACGACGACCGCTTCTTCTTCGCCGTGGAGCGCGGCGATCCCCGCCACGCGCTGTTCGTGCACGAGGCCGGCAATGAGCGCGGGCTGCTGTATTTCCGCTCCGCCCTGGAGGCGTCCGGCCAGTCGGCGTTCCTGATCGATTCGGCGGCGGTCGAGCAGACCGGCGCCATCTCGGCGTCGAAATACGCGTTCGTGGTTCTCTCGGACCTGGGCGCGCTGCCCGGCGGGTTCGAAAACGAGCTGCGGAATTACGTCCGCAACGGCGGCTCGGTGCTGGTCGCGCTGGGCCACAACATCGTCTCGCGCACCGCCGTTCCGGTCTCCGGCGACCTTATCGAGGAAGCCCGCTACGCCGGGCGCGAGGGCGAGCGTTTCCAGACGGCCGCGTGGCTCGATTCCTCCCATCCCGCCATCATGAACGACAACCGCTGGGACGACGTGAAGTTCTATCAGGCCATCCGCGTGACGCCGGGCGACGCGCGCGTGGCGGCGCGCCTTTCCGATGGCACGCCGTTGCTGCTCGACAGGCAGGTTGGCGCGGGGCGCGTTCTGGTGTTCGCCTCCACCTTCGACAACGTGGCCAACGATTTTCCGCTGCATACCTCCTTCGTGCCTTTCATCGAACAGACCGCGCGGTACCTAGGCAGGCTGGAAGGCGGACCGGCCAGCCTGCCGGTGGGCTCCTTCGTCGAGCTGCGCGATGCCAAGTCGGCGGGCACGGCGGCCGAAGTCATGGGTCCCAAGGGCGAGAGGCTGCTTTCGCTCGAAGAGGGGACCCGCGCCGAAAACATTCAGCTCGCGGAGGCCGGGTTTTACGAGATTCACCGGCCCAGCGCGCCCGACGAAACCGTGGCCGTGAATGCGGACCGCCGGGAATCGGATTTGGCCCCGGCTCCGGCCGAGACCCTGACCTTGTGGCGCAATACGGCGCAAGGGGCCGCGGGGGGGCCTGTGGAAGCCACCGAGGGTGGTAAAAAACCCTTTTCGCTTTGGTGGTATGTGATGATTATGGCCCTGGCGTTGGCCATAGCCGAGTCTTTGCTGGGCAACCGGCATCTATCCGTGGATAAAGAGGCGGCATGAAACCATTGGATCGACTATCCGAGTATCTGGGGGTTCTGGAACGGCGGATGCGGTGGCTCGCGCTGACGCGCGGCGCCGCCGTCACCGCCGGGGCGGCTCTGGGCCTGACCATCGTGGCTGTGCTGGCGATCAATCACTTCGCATTTTCCGATCGCAGCGTAACCGGCGCGCGAGTGCTCCTCTTTCTCGGGCTGGCGTTCGCCGTGGCCGCCGCCTTGATTGCGCCGGCCATCCGCCTCAACCGGCGGCGCGCGGCGGGCGCGGCCGAGCGCCACTTCCCGGAGTTCGAGGAACGCCTGCTTACCTTCAGCGAGAAGATGGAGCAGAACCCCGGCGATCCGTTCCTGGACCTTCTGGCGGCGGATACCCTGGCCATGGCGCATGCGGCCGAGCCGAAAAGCGTGGCCCGCACAAGCTGGATGCTGAGCTTCTCCTCGGCGGCTTTCTTCTCCGTGGGAACGCTCATCTGGCTGGCCACGGCGGGTCCTGGCTTCCTGGGTTACGGCGCGTCCCTGCTGTGGGGCAGCCTTCCCAAAGGCGAAGTGAAGGCCTACTACGACATCAACATCGAGCCGGGCAACCGCACCGTCCGCAAACGCTCCGACCAGGCGATCCTGGCGCGGCTGAAGGGTTTCACGGCCGATAAAGTGCGCTTCTACGCCAGGTACGCCAGCGCGGCGGGCTGGGAGCAGGCCGACATGGGCGCCCAGCCGGGAGGCTCGGCCTACCAGTTCGTTATCGCCGGCGTGCCGGAATCGCTGGACTATTACGTGGAGGCCGGCGGGGTCCGTTCGAAGACTTACAAACTCAACGTGGTGGATCTGCCCACCGTCAAGAACGTCAAGGTCACCTATCATTACCCCGCCTGGACGGGGATGAAGGATCTTGTCGAGAACCCGGGCGGCGATCTGCGGGCGGTCGAGGGAACCACCGCCGAGGTGGCTATCAAGACCGATAAGACGCTGGCCAACGGCGCCCTGCTGCTGGACGACGGGAGCAAGATTCCCTTGCGCGATGGCCCCGACGGCTCGCTCATCGCCAGCGTCCCGATTCAACGCGACGGTCTCTACCACGTGGCCGCGGCTGAGAGCGGCGAGGACGTCCGTCTGACGGAAGACTACTTCATCGAATCGCAGAAATACAACCCGCCGGAGGTGAAGATCGCGCGGCCGGGGCGCGATGTCCACGCATCGCCCATCGAAGAAGTCACCGTGACGGTGGACGCCAAGGACGATTTCGCCCTCAAGAACGTCGAGCTGCACTATTCGGTGAACGGTGGGGCCGAGAAAACCGTCCCGCTGTTGCAGGCCAAGGATGCCAAAGTCTCCACCGGAAGCGCCACCGTGGCGCTCGAGGACTTCAAGACCCAACCCGGCGACGTGGTGAGCATTTATGCGCTCGCCAAGGACGCCCGCACCACTACCAAGACCGACATGTTCTTCATCCAGGCCGACCCGTTCGAGCGCAATTACACCCAGTCGCAGCAGGAGGGCGGCGGCGGTGGCGGCGGCGGAGGGGAGCAGGGCGAAGGCGACCAGCAGCAGCAGATTTCGCAGCGCCAGAAGGAGATCATCACCGCCACCTGGAATCAGCTCAAGGGGTCGGGAACCAGGAGCAACGCCGAGGACGCGGCGTTCCTGGCGCAGGTGCAATCCAAGCTGCGCGACCAAGCCAAGTCGCTGTCCGACCGCATGAAGGCGCGTTCGATTGACGAAGCGGGCGATTCGTTCAAGACGTTTACGGATGCGATGGACAAGGCCGTGGAGTCCATGGCGCCGGCTTCCGACAAGCTGAAAGGGCAGAAGTGGCAGGACGCGCTGACTCCCGAGCAGGAAGCCCTGCGTTACCTGCTGCGGGCGGAATCCACCTTCCGCGATATTCAAGTGGCCTTCGGAAACCGCCAGCAAGGCGGGCGCGGAGGAGGAGGCGGCGGCGGACAGAACGGGGCCTCGCGCGATATGCAGGGCCTTTTCGATCTGGAACTCGATACCGAAAAGAACCAGTACGAGAGCAATCGGCAGACGCAATCCGCCGACCAGCGCCAGCGCGAGATCGACGAAGCGCTGCAAAAGCTGGAGCAACTGGCCAAACGGCAGCAGGAGCTGGCCGAGCAGCAGAGGCAGGGACAGCAGCAAACCTCCCAGCAGCGCTGGCAGCAGGAGTTGCTGCGCCGCGAAGCGGAACAATTGCGGCAGCAGATGCAGCAATTGGCGCAAAACAGCGGCCAGTTGAGCCGTGGTCAGCAGGGTCAGCAGGGTCAGCAGGGGCAGCAAGGTCAGCAAGGGCAACAGGGGCAGCAGTCCGGGCAACAAGGACAGCAGGGACAGCAGTCCGGTCAGTTGGGTCAGTCGGGTCAGTCGGGTCAGCAAGGCCGGCAAGCCGGGCAGCAGCAAGGCCAGCAGGGCCAGATGGGCCGGCAGCAAAACCAGCAAGGCCAGCAGCAAAGCCAGATGGGCCAGCAGCAGGGCCGGCAATTCGGCGGCTCCAGCCCCCAGCAGCTTCAGCAAACGCTGGAACGGCTGCAACAGGCCATCGAGAACATGCGCGGCGCGGCTTCCTCGCAGCAAGCCGGCACGCCTCAGGGTGAAGCCCAGGCGCGGCGCGCGGCGGAGGGGCTGCGCGAGGCGCAGCAGACGCTCTCCGGATTGCGCGGCGAGCAATCGAGCGGCCAGGTGAGCGACCTGGTTCGCCAGGCGGAAGAACTGGCGCAACGCCAGGCCGAGGTGGATCAGCAGATGCGGCGCGCATTCGCCGCGCAGCCCCCCCAGCCGCTCACCCGCGAGCAGGCGGGCGAATTGGCCGACACGAAAGACGCGGAAGCCAAGGACCTCAAGCAGCTTGAAACGGGCATGCAGAATGCCGTGCGCGACCTGATGACCACCCAGCGCCAGGCGGCTACGCGGATGCGGGAAACCCTGGGCGACATGCAACAGGCCGAACTGGGGCGCGATATGCAGCGCAATGCGGGTTACCTTCGCCAGGGCCTGGGCGAGTACGCGGTAATGTCCGAGTTCGCCCAGACGCAGGCTCTGAACGAGCTGCGCGACGAACTAAGAGGCTTGCAGCAATCCATGGCGCCTGGCGCCGAGGGAGGCAAGCCCGGGGACGATCCTAAAGCGATGGAGCAGGCCTTGGCGCAAGTGGAACGCCTGCGGCAGCAACTGCAGCAGATGCAGGCAAGGGCGCAGGCCCAGGGTGGCAGGGGCCAGCAGCTTCAGCGCGGGCAGGGCCAGCAAGGCCAGCAGAACGGACAGCAAGGCCAGCAGGGCGGCCAGCCGGGTCAGCAGGGCGGCCGCCAACAAGGACAGCAGGGGCAACAGGGCCAGCAGGGCCAGGGCGGCCAACAGGGCGGCGGCCAGCAAGGCGGCGGCCAACAGGGCGGCAACGGCCAGCAAGGTCAGTTCGCGCAAGGCGGCCAACCCAATGGCCAGCGCAACGGCGGCGGCGCCTATGGCGGCGGAGGCGGCCCTTACGGAGGCCCCGGCGGCCCGAATGGCGGTTCATACAACTACGGCCAATGGGACGGCGGCGCCTATTATGGCGGACCCGTCGACCCGCGCGTGTTCGAGAACACCTATCGCGACACCCTGCGGCAACTGACGCAGTTGCAGCCGCAGCTTCGCGACGATCCCAACGTGAACCGCGACTTGCAATCGCTGATCCGCGACATGCAGCGGCTCGACCCTTCGGTTTACTCCAACGACCCGCTGCTGGCCGAGCGCATCAACGGCGCGGTGGTGGGAGGAATCGAGCAGATCGAGATGGAGCTTCGCCGCAAGGTGGACCAGACCGGCGGCGGCAGTGTGCGCAGTCAGGGCGGCGAAGCCGTCCCGCAAGGTTACGCCGACGCCGTGGCGGAGTACTTCCGCAAGCTAAGCCAATCCAAGTAGATCGTGGGATAGGGTTCGCGCCGTTCGTTAACGAATCGCGATCATGAGGCCCGCCGGGCCCGGCAGCCGCGCCCGGCGCACATCCCGGAAGCCCGCTTCTCCCAGCCACCGGGCGTACTCCGGTTCGCTGTAGGACCTGCCGGCCCGCGTGCCCACCAGCATGTTGAGCGCGAACAGGGCGGCCGATTTCGGCGCGGTCTTGTCCGGCTCCAGAATGAAATCCTGCACCACCATGCGGCCGCCCGGCCGGAGCGCGTCGTGGCAGCGGCCCAACAGGTCGCGGTTCTCGTCCTCGTCGAGCATGTGGCAGATGGCGGAGACGAAGACCAGGTCGTAGCCTTCGCCCAGTTTGTCCACCCGCAGGTCGCCCGTGCGAACGCGCACGCGGTCCCCCACTCCCGCCCGCTCGATATGACCCCGCGCGATAGGCGCCACCTCGGCCAGGTCCATGATATCGGCCGTCAACCCGGGGTTGGCCTTGGCGAATGCGATGGAATAGGCGCCCGAGCCTCCGCCCACGTCGAGCATGCGGCGGACCTCCGCGGCGCCCACCGCCCGCACCACCGCGCCCGCGCGCTCGGAGGCGTTGCGGTGCATGGCGGCAATGAAGGAAAGCGTCCAGGAGCCGTCACGGCGCGCCGCCACCGAGGTCCCGGCTCGCACGCAGTCGGTGAGGGTAGACCACCGCCCCCACAGGTTCGCCGTGTGCATCAGCGCCGGCTGCGCATTGTCTGGCGAGCCGGCCGTAAAGAAGCGTTTGCTTACCGGCGTGTTGTGGAATACGCCCTCCCGCTTGGAGGCCAGGCCCACAGCCGCCAGCGCGTGGAGCAGCATTTCCATGGCCCGCGCGTCCATGCCGGTCCGCGCCGCCACTTCCGCGGCGGTCGCCCCATCGCCCAGCGCGGTGAACACGTCCAGCTCGAGCGCGGTGAGAATCGCGCGGCTCTCCTGGAACGCGCGGATGCGCTCCTGCAACTCCTCCGGCAGCGCCCCGGCGGCGTCCCGGGCGTTCATGGCGGCCAGGCGTTTGGCGCGATTGGCCAGAATCTCGGCGCGCACCTCGGCCCCCGCGGTGCGCGCCAGGCGCTCCACCGGCGTGTTCTCCTCGAAATGCGAGCGGACGATCTCCGGCACGTCCCCCGGCGCGACGCCCGCGTACCACACGCCCTCCGGATAGACGATCATGTTGGGACCCCACTCGCACAGGCCGAGCGACCCGCAGGTGGTCACTTGCACGTCGTCTTCCAGGCCGCGCGCGTTGATTTCGCGCCGCAATGCCTCAATTACCTTGGCCGAGCCTCTGGCGCAACACCCCGGCACGCCCTCCGGCTTCTGCTGGTCGCAAACGAACACATGAAAACGGAAAGGTTCCATGGCTGATTCCCGGTTCTCAGATTACCAGAGTTGAACGCCCGCGTAGACTAAAAGCAATAAGATTAGGGCGCGCGGCGCCGGAATCGGGTCGCCGGAAGTGGGTCGCCGCCGGGGCGTTCCTTACGATTCGGTGACCCGGGCGGCCACAATTCGGAACAATTTCGCCTTCCCGGTAACGCAAACCCCTTCCCATGCATCTTCCTCTCCGAAGTGTCTACCGAAAACAAACTCACCCGGAGACGTCTGCTCTCCGCCCTGTCCGTGCTCCCCGCCGCGCGCCTGCTCTTCGGCCAACAGAGCCAGCCCGCCGAGCAAATGCCGAAGTATTCGACTGACGTCAAGGTGGTCAACCTGTTCGCCACCGTGCGGGACAAGTCGGGAAAGATTATTAAAGACCTGACCAAAGACGACTTTACGCTGAACGATGAGGACCGCGCCCAAACCATCAAATTCTTCGAACAGGAAAGCGGCTTGGCGCTTTCCCTGGGCCTGCTGGTGGATACCAGCGGCAGCCAGGCTCGGTTGCTGGACAAAGAGCGCAGCGCCAGTTTCAAATTCTTCGACCAGATTCTGCGGCCCGATCGCGACCAGGCTTTCGTGATCCATTTTGACTTCGAAATAGAACTCTTGCAGGATTTCACCGCCAAGCGCCAGGACCTGGAGAAGGGCCTGGACCTGCTGCGGGTGGGCCAACCGCCGCAGCAGCAGACGCAACAACAGGGCGGCAATTATCCGCAGGGGGGCAATTATCCGCAGGGCGGAGGCTACCCGGGCGGCGGTTATCCGCAAGGCGGTGGCCGGCGGCAAGGTGGTGGTATGCGCAGCGGCGGCACCAAAATGTACGACGCCATCCTGCTGGCTTCCGAAGACCTGATGAGCAAGCAGAAAGGCCGCAAGGCCCTGGTGCTGCTCACTGATGGCGTGGATACCGGGAGCAAGGTCACGCTGTACCAGGGGATCACGGCGGCGCAGAAGGCCGATACGCTGGTCTACTCGGTGCTCTTTTCCGATCCCTCCGCCTATGGCAACCAGGGCGGCTACGGCGGTTACGGCGGGGGCGGCATGGGGCGCCGGGGCAGAATGCCCATGCCCATGCCTATGCCGCGAGGCGGCGGGGAAGAGATCCCGGACGGCAAAAAGGTGCTCAAACAGATCGCCGAGGAAACCGGGGGCCGCTTCTACCAGGTCACGCAACTTCATCCGCTCGATAAGGTCTTCGCGGATATCGAAGAGGAACTTCGCAACCAGTACAACATCGGCTATACGCCGGATCCGCCCGCCGAACCGGGCGCCTACCGCCATATTCACCTCACCGCCAAGACCGCCAAGAAGAAGGATTTGGTTGTGCAGACCCGCGCCGGATATTACGGCAGCTAACGGGGCGCAATGCGCCCGGGATCAGGCTTTCAAGCCTCACGCCGGGCTACGCTTCGGCGCCCGCCAGGATTCGCTCGATGCGCTGCAACTCCTTCGCATCGAAGCGCAGGTTGTCTTGCGTGGATACGCATTGCTCGATTTGCTCCACCTTGCTCGCGCCGATCAAGGCGCTGGCCATGGCTTCATGGCGCAGCGTCCAGGCCAGGGCCAGTTGCGCGAGGCTCTGGCCGCGCTCCCGCGCCACTTCGCCTAGCGCGCGCACCTTGGCCACGCGGTCTTCGGTGACGTCGGTCCGCTTCAGAAACGTACCGGGCTTGGAAGCGCGCGAACCGGACGGGACGCCCTCAAGATAGCGGTCGGTGAGCAGTCCCTGCGCCAGCGGAGAGAAAGCGATGCCGCCCACGCCTTCCTCCGACAGCTTTTCGAGCAGTCCCTCCTCCGGCGTGCGCACGAACATCGAGTACTTCATCTGGTGAATCAGGCAAGGCGTGCCCATCTGCCGGAGGATGGCCACGGCCCGGGCGGTTTGCCCGGCGTCGTAGTTGGAGATGCCGGCGTAGAGCGCCTTGCCCGAACGGACCGCGCTATCGAGCGCGCCCATGGTCTCTTCCACCGGCGTCTCCGGGTCCGGCCGGTGTGAATAAAAGATATCCACGTACTCCAACCCCATGCGCCGCAGGCTTTGGTCCAGGCTCGCCAGAAGGTACTTGCGCGAGCCCCACTCGCCATATGGCCCCGGCCACATGTCATAGCCGGCTTTGGTCGAGATGATCATCTCGTCGCGCCATGCGCCCAGGTCCATGCGCAGCGCCCGGCCGAAGTTCTGCTCGGCCGAACCGGGCGGAGGGCCGTAGTTGTTGGCCAGGTCGAAGTGGGTGACGCCCAGATCGAAGGCGCGGCGCAGCATGGCGCGCATGTTTTCGAACGTATCCACTCCGCCGAAATTGTGCCACAGCCCGAGCGAAATCAAGGGCAGGCGCAGCCCGCTGCGGCCGCAGCGGCGGTATGGCATGGTGGCGTAGCGCGTCTCGTTTGCGATATACACAAAACCCTCCATAAGAACCGCTCCCTAACGGTCGCGGCTCGTTAGCGGCTGTGAGACAATCGGGGCGTCGAAGGCCTCCCATCCTTGTGGGGCAGGCGCTTCCGCCTGCCAACCGGCTCTCTTGCGTAACACTCTGGCGAGCCGCGACCGTCAGGGAGCGGTTAGATCCTTCTCGATAACCCTATCCCAGTATCGCTTCCACTATCGATTCCGTACGGCCGGCGCCGGGTTGCGGGAGCACGTTCCCCGCCACCGGCCGGCCATCCTGGGTCAGCGTCACCTTATTGCCGGGCCCTTGCCGCCGAACCGTGATGTTATACGTCACGCCGCGGTACCGGCGCACGGCGCGGAAGCCCTGCCAGCGTTCCGGAATCACCGGCGCAATGCGCAACCCGTCATAATCCGGACGGATGCCCAGGATCCACTGCGAGATGGCGTAGTAATTCCACGCCGCCGTGCCCGTAAGCCAGGAATTCTTGGCCTCGCCGTGCGTGGGCGCGTCGCGGCCGGCGATCATCTGCGCGTACACGTAGGGCTCGCAGCGGTGCACGTCGCTGATGGGCTCGCGGGCCGAAGGGTTGATGCGCGAGTAATAGTCGTGGGCTTCGTCTCCGTGGCCCATTATGGCCTCGGCGATGATCACCCACGGATTGTTGTGGCAGAATATGCCCGCGTTTTCCTTATAGCCCGGCGGATACGAAGAGATCTCGCCCAACTCCAGGTAATATCGCGAGTACGCCGGCTGCTGGAGAATGATGCCGTGCGGCGTGGCCAGGCGCTGGCGCACCGAATCGAGCGCCTTGGCGGCCATGCCGTCCTCGAGCCCGATGCCGGCCAGAATGCAAAACCCTTGCGGTTCGATGAAGATCTTCCCTTCGGCGCATTCCTTCGACCCCACTTTCCGGCCGAAATCGTCATAGGCGCGCAGGAACCACTCCCCATCCCAACCGTGAGCGCGCACCGTTTCTTCCATGCGCGCGCCTTCCGACATGTACTGCCGCGCTTCATCCGCCAAACCGCGGCGCCTCGCAATCGCAGCCATTTCCTGCGACGCCAGCACGAACAGCCCGCCGATGAACACCGATTCAGCCACCTTGCCTTCCTTGTTCGTGGTGGTCTGGAAGGATTGGCCGGGCGTATCGGAGAAGCAATTCAGGTTGAGACAGTCGTTCCAGTCGGCGCGTCCGATGAGCGGCAGGCCGTGCGGCCCCAGCCGGTCGAGCGTATATTGGAACGACCGCTGCAAGTGGTCGTACAGCGGCTGCTCGGAGCCGGCCACGTTATCGTACGGCGCCGGCGCGTCGAGAATGCTCCCATCGCCGGTCTCCTTCAGGTACGCCGCCACGCCTAGAATCAGCCAGTGCGGGTCGTCGTTGAAATTGCCGCCTACGTCGTTGTTGCCCTTCTTGGTGAGCGGCTGGTATTGGTGATAGGCGCCGCCGCTCGGAAGCTGCGTGGCGGCCAGATCGAGTATGCGCTCGCGGGCCCGCTCCGGAACCATGTGAACAAATCCGAGCAGGTCCTGATTGGAGTCCCGGAAGCCCAAACCGCGGCCGATGCCCGATTCGTAGAACGAGGCCGAGCGCGACATGTTGAAGGTGGCCATGCACTGATACGCGTTCCACACGTTCACCATGCGGTCGGTATGAATATCGGGCGTTGCAACCTGGCAGATGCCCAGCAGACCGTCCCAGTACGCGCGCAGCCTGTCGAAGGCCGCGTCGGCGTTGGCCGGATCGAGATACCGGGCGATAACCGGCTTGACGGCGCGCTTGTTGACCACCTGCGATCCGGGCGGGTCGAACTTATCGTCCTTGGGGTTCTCGTGGTAGCCCAGCGCAAAGAGAACCTGTCGCGTCTCTCCCGGCTGCAAGACCATCCTTACATGGTGCGAACCTATGGGCGCCCACCCGTGAGCCACCGAGTTGGACAGTTCGCCGCGCTCCACCGCCGCCGGCCTGTCCCAGCCTCTCATATTCCCCAGGAACGCTTCGCGCTGCGTGTCGAAACCGGCTGACTCGGCCGAGCAGGCGAACCACGCGAAGTGATCGCGCCGCTCGCGGTATTCCGTTTTGTGGTAGATGACGCCGTCCTCGACTTCCACTTCCCCGATGCTGAAATTCCGCTGGAAGTTGGTGGAATCGTCCTGCGCATCCCACAGGCAAAACTCCGCCACCGAAAAGACCGACAGCGCCGCCGGCGTAAGCCGCCCGTTGGTCGTCGTGAGCTGCCAGATTTCGAGGTTCTCGTCCATGGGGACGAAGTATCGCGTGCTGGCTGTAATGCCGCGCCGCCGCGAGCCGATGATGGTGTAGCCCATTCCGTGGCGGCACCAGTATCGCTCCAGGTCTCCGCCGGTGGGCTGCCATGAGGGCGACCAATACTCGCCCGCTTCGTCGTCGCGCAGGTAGAGATAGCGCCCGCCGTAATCGAACGGAACGTTGTTATAGCGGTAGCGAGTGATGCGGCGCAGGCGGGCGTCGCGATAAAAGGAATATCCGCCCGCGGTGTTCGAAATGATTCCGAAATAGGCCTGACAGCCCAGATAATTGATCCACGGCAGGGGCGTGTCCGGCCGGGTAATCACATATTCGCGGTTATTATCGTCGAAGTAGCCGTATTGCATGAAATATCACCTGACTGTTGGCAGGCGGAAGCGCCTGCCCCACAATGGCGACTCGCGGACTTGTGGGGCAGGCGCTTTCGCCTGCCAACCTACTCTGCTTACTCTCCCAGCCGCCTCATCATTTCCAAACAAACCCGCGTATTGTGGTACGGGCATTTCCAGGCGCCCACCAGGCAGGCATCGCCGTCTTCTTGCGCCGTGAAAGGCGCGCCGTCGGGTTTCAGCTTGGCGTGCCACTCGCCGTGGACGTGGTCCACCACCTTCTCTTCGATGTACTCCCAGATCCGGCAGGCCTGGCGCAGAAAATGCTCCCCGCCGGAAAGCTGCCAGGCGTTGTAGAAGCCTACCACCGCTTCCGCCTGCGCCCACCAGTGCTTGTTGGGGTCGATCAACCTGCCTTTGGAATCCGCCTCGTAGAACAGGCTGCCGTCCCGGTCCAGCGCTTCGTCGTAGACCGCCTGCGCCATCTTAAGAGCAATGGCGCGCGCGCGTCCTATGATCGGACGGTCGCCTAATACTTCGGCGGCTTCATAGATGAGCCAACTGCCCTCGATATCATGGCCGAAGGAGACGTGGTCGTTGAGTGAGTTCCATTGTTTGTCGAAGAACATGTGGAAATGACCCGTGAGGCTATCGACTATGTGGTCCATCGTGGTCTCGAGCAGAGCCTTGTGTCTCGCTTCCAGTTCCGGAACCCTCCACGCGCGCAGCAGGTTAGTGTAACCCTCCATGATATGCAGGTGCGTATTCATGGATTTGGGGCTGTTGAGGTCTTTCTCGCTCAAACGCAGATCCTCGAGCGCGCCCCAATCCCGGCTGCACGCTTCGAGATAACCTCCGTAAACGGGGTCGCGGCTTTTTCCTTCGATCAGACGGAACAACCGCCGAGCCAGCTCCAGGCTCTCCGGCTTGGCTGTGGCGCGGTAATACTCGGCTAGAGCGTATGCGCCGAAGGCCTGGGCGTAAATCTGCTTGCGGTCCGATATCGGATTGCCCTGGTAATCCAGCATCCAGTAAATGCCGTCGTAAGTCTTGTCCCAGAACTTATCGACGATATAGGCGTAGGCCCAGTCGGCCATCTCGCGGTAGCTGAAGTCGCCGAATCGGCGGGCCGCCGCGGAGTACGTCCACAGGATTCGCGTGTTGATGACCGCCGAACGCGGCGCCTGCTGATCCACGTTAAGGTCGCAATCCACCACCCCGTGGAAGCCGCCGTTTTCGCGATCCACCGTGTGGCGCATCCAGAATGGCAGGATGTTGCCCACCAGTTCCTGCCTGAACCGCTCCGCCCAGGCGTTTCTCGCGGCCCGGTCCATCATCGCTTGTCTCCCTGTACCCCCAGGCGCAGATTCTTCTCGATCAGCGCCATGCGCTGTTGGACGCAGGCGGCGCTGCGCAAGGGGTCGGGCGGCGTGTTCAAAACGTAATCGAGCAGTTGATTCACACTCGTGCGGGCGGCGTACGTGCGCGTGTCGGACCCGCCGTAATAAATCAGAACCTCTACGCCGCGGCGCACCCAGCCGTTCGAGAAAGTCACGTTGGAGACATCCCCCACCCGCTCCTCTCCGCGGGGCCCCAGCAAATATCCGCCGGGCTTGGCGATCACCTTGTACGGCTCCGCCAGGTCGCACAGGAAACAGTACAGGACATAGCGCAACCCCGCCGCCGTATTGCGCACGCCGTGGGCCAGGTGCAGCCATCCCTTGGCGGTCTTGATGGGAACCGGGCCGGCGCCGTTCTTTACCTCATTGATGGTGTGGTACTCGCGGCGCTCGATGATGGTCTCCTGTTCGATCACCGCGCGCTCCATGTTCTCCGCCAGGCCCCAGCCGATGCCCCCGCCCGTGCCCGCCTCGATGAAGCTATCCTGCGGGCGCGTGTAGAAGGCGTACTTGCCGTCCACGAATTCCGGGTGCAGAACGCAATTGCGCTGTTGGGCCGACGGGGTCTGCAAATCGGCCAGCCGCTCCCAGGTCTTCAGATCGCGCGTGCGCGCCACGCCGCATTGCGCCACCGCGCTCGACAGGTCGCCCGGCGCCGCCTCGGGGTCCTTGCGCTCCGCGCAGAACAGGCCGTAAATCCAGCCGTCTTCATGCGCCGTCAGACGCATGTCATAGACGTTGGTTTCGGGCTCCCCGGTCTCCGGCATCGCCACCGGCCGGTCCCAGAAGCGGAAGCCGTCAATGCCGGTGTCGCTCTCGGCGACGGCGAAGTACGACTTGCGATCCACGCCTTCCACCCGCGCCATGAGAATCACTTTGCCATGCCACTCCATGGCCCCCACATTGAAAACCGCGTTGATTCCCAGACGCTCGAGAAACAGTGGATTGGCGGCGGCGTCGAAATCGTAGCGCCAGATGAGCGGCGTGTGGGCCGCCGTCAGGACCGGATATTGAAAGCGCTCGAACCAGCCGTGGGATTCGGGCAGCGGCTCATTGCGGCGCCGAAGAAGGCGTTCGTGCTCGGCGGCCAACGCTTCCCGCCGAGCCTGAAGATCGGAATTCGTCATATTTTGGATTTCTGGATTGATTTCTATCGATTTCTTATAATACACCGGGCCGGCGGGCTTTCCAACCAACCGCCGGGTTGTGGGGCAGGCGCTTCCGCCTGCCAACCCCCGGATCCCCGCCTCTACTTCTTCCCGGCGGGCGGGGCGCCCTTTGGGCCCGCCGGCGCCGTTGAGATCGGCAGGGCCGTATCCAGTTTGGTCTCGCACCCGCAATCCTCGCCGGCGTTCTTGGCGGTCTTCTGATACTCGATCTCGAAATCGATCACCCGCTTGATGCTGGGCCAGTCGGTCCCGGCCGGTATGCGCCTGCCGTTAATGAATAGCGCCGGCGTCCCATCAATCGCGAGTTCCCGCGCCTCGGCGATATTGCCGTCGATTTCCTTCTCAGTGGCCTTGTCGTCGATGCAGCGGCTCAGTTGCAGCGCGTCCAGCTCCTTCTGGCTCTTGGCCCACTCCATCACCTGGCTCTTCAGAGTTTCGGGCGTGAGGCTCTCCTGGTGGGCAAAGACCCAATCGTGGTAATCCCAGAACGACTGCGGATTCTCGCGAAAGACGCAGCGCCCGGCCATCGAGGCTGCCTTGGCCCATGGGTGGATCTGCGCCAGCGGGTAATCCATGTAGTAAAACCGCACCTGCGTCGGATACGTCTTGAGCAGATTCTGCTTCAGCAAATCCGCCTGGATCTTGCAATGCGGGCATTGCATGTCGCTGAACTCCACCAGCACCACCGGCGCGCCCGGAGTTCCCTGGCTGGGCTGAAACTGGGTTTTGAGCTTGTCCAGATCCGGTTTGAACGGGTTGAAGTTAATGTCGTAAATGTTCCCCTGCACGATGCGGGAACCATCGTTCGACACCAGCAATAAAACTTCCTGAGACCCCCCTCCCTGCTCGATCCGTATGGTGACTTCCTTGAATCCCGGAAGTTGCCCGGAAGGCAAGGGGTCGCTGGCGGTGACCGTAAACTCGGGGCCAAGCACCCACAGATGGCGGGCATAGGCTTCCAGGGTGGGCTTGTCGAAAGCGCTCTTCCTGGCGGTGTACGGGGCGGGGCTGGCGGCATTCTGAGCCGGGCCGGCCGGCCCGAAGCACAGCGCGGCGGCGATCGCTAAAAGCAGGGTTCGATACATACCTTTCCTATTCTATACAGGCGCGCGAAACTACACTACCGGCCCGATGCGCCATGGTACAAACTCTCTGTGGCCCAGGCGCTCGGCGCAGGTCCGCCGTCCGGAGGCCACTTCCAACAGGGCCTGGAAAATCGCGCGGCCGGCGTCCTCGATGCTTTGCTCGCCCGTGGCGATGGCGCCGGCGTCGAAATCCATGTTCTCCCTCATTCGCCGGAAGGTATCGCTGTTGGTCGCGATCTTGAACACCGGGATAGTGGGAAACCCGATGGCGCTGCCGCGGCCCGTGGTGAAGGCGATCAGGTTGCAGCCGCCCGCCGCCAGGCCCGCCAGAGAGACCGGGTCGTACCCGGGGGTGTTCATGAAAACCAGTCCCGGCGAGGTCACCCGCTCGGCATAGTCCACCACGTCCATCAAAGGCGATGTCCCGCCCTTGGCCACGGCCCCCAGGGATTTCTCGATAATGTTGGTAATGCCCCCAGCCTTGTTGCCGGGCGAAGGATTGTCGTTAAAAGCGCTGCCAAATCGGCTCAAGTACTGCTTGTATTGTTCTATGTAACTCAATAATGTTTCAGCTACTTTTCTGTTTCGGGATCGCCTCACCAACAGGTGCTCGGCGCCGAAGATCTCGGGCGTTTCGGCGAGCACGGCCGAGCCTCCCGCGGCGGCCAGCAGGTCCGCGCACCGGCCCAGGGCCGGGTTGGCCGTAATCCCCGAGAAGGAATCCGAGCCGCCGCAGTTCAGGCCGAGCATGATTTTCCCCGCCGGGGCCGGCGTGCGACGCTCCTGGGAGGCGCGCTCGACAAAGCGGTAGATCTCTTCGCGCGCGGCCTCGACAGCGCCTCGCGTGCCGCCGCTCGATTGAAGCGTAAGCCCAGTCAATCTCTCGTTTACGATCGCGGACTTGAAGAAATGCTCGATCTGGTTGTCTTCGCAGCCCAGACCCATAATGACGGCCGCCGAGACGTTGGGGTGCGCCAGCACGCCGCCCAGAGTCCGCCGGAGCTGGTCGATATCGGGACCCGCGCCGTGACCGCAGCCGTCGCCATGGGGGAAGGCCACCACCCCGTCCACGTTCTCCGGCAGCGCGGCGGATTCGAAGCTCCGCGCCACCGTCTCCACCGCGTGCGCCGCGCAGTTGCTGGCGGCCACTACCGCGATGTAGTTGCGCGTGCCCACGCGCCCGTCCTCGCGCACATACCCCAGAAACACCGGCGCGTCCGGCTGAGGCTGCACCGGTGGCGTGTCCGCTTCCGGAAACTCGAAGGTCAGGCGCAGATCCTCGAAGCCGACATTGTGGGTGTGAACGTAAGATCCCGCGGCGATGGTCTGGGTGGCCCGCCCGATCGCCTCGCCGTAGCGCAGGACCGCTTCGCCGCGGCCAATCTCTCGCAAAGCGATCTTGTGCCCCACGGGTATGGGATCGCGGGCGGTGAGGGCCGCTCCCGCCACTCGCAGTTCCGCGCCGGGCGCGATAGAAACCCGCGCGATGGCCACGTTATCGGCGGGGTGCAGCCGGATCAGCGAATTATCGGGGCCGGGCGCTTTCCGAATGTCCAGGAGCATAGGCAACCATCCCTCTATAATGGGAGAAATGCCCCGGAAAATCCCGCCCCTGCTGTGGCTGGCCGTCCCGCTGGCATATCTACTTTATTTCTATCACCTCGGCGCGGTGGGGATGATCGGGCCCGACGAGCCCCGTTACGCCTCCATCGGCCGTGAGATGGCCCGCTCCGGCGATTGGATCACGCCGCGGCTGTGGGGCGAGGCCTGGTTCGAGAAGCCCGCCCTGCTGTACTGGATGATCGGGGGCGCCTTCCGGCTGGGCCTGGGTCCGGATCTGTCTCCGCGGCTGCCCGTCGCCGTCACATCGCTGGCCTTTTTGGCGTTCTTCTGGTGGTTCACTCGGCGCGAGTTCGGGAAGCGCGCCGCCTGGTTCGCGGTTCTGATTCTGGCTACCGGCGGCGAGTGGCTGGCCTTCAGCCAAGTGGGCGTGACGGATCTGCCGATGACGGCCGCTTTCTCGGCGGCCATGCTGCTGGCGCTGCCATGGGCCACCCGCGGGGATGGGCGATTCTTGCCGGCGGCGGGCGTCCTGCTGGGTTTCGCGGTGTTGGCTAAGGGGCTGGTCCCCCTAGCCCTGGCGGCGCCGCTCGCGCCAGTTGCCTGGTGGGCACGCCGAGGGGCAGGCGAAACTGCCTGCCCCACCGGGCCGGCGTTGGTGGGGCAGGCGGTTCCGCC
>JBEKPK010000020.1:0-30710 GCA_049520795.1 Bryobacteraceae bacterium | reverse complement strand
TCGCGCACCGTCTCTCCGTTCAGGGCGCGCAGCGCCGCAGCCTCCTCCACCGGGCGAGGGCTGCCATCGGCGCGATACGCTTCCAGGCTCCGGGCCATCTCCTCCACACCCACCAGGCCGGCAGCGCCCAGGTTGAATTCGCGGAGGGCCGATGGATTCGCCAGGATGAACCGGCGCTGGGCGTCGGCGAACCAGATCTCGTCGGGAATGCTGTCGATCAGCGCCTGCAATCTGCCATCTGAAGGCGCGTCCCCTTCGGCTTTCCTTGTCCCGCCGGGACGTGCTCGGATCAACGCCTTGGCCACCGCGACCAGGACCGGCGGATCGAGCGGCTCCTGTAACCAGGCGTCGGCGCCGCTTTCGATCGAATCCGGGTAGTGGTTACGGGATCCGCCGGGCCGGGAGATATGCAGCACCGGAATGGTGGCGCCGCGGGGACCGGCCTTCAGCCGCCGGCAGACCTCCAAGCCGTCCATGCCTGATTCGACGGCGACAACGGCAAGCGCGGGCGCGTTTTCCGAGGCCAGTCTCAGCGCTTCGGCCCCGGTGGCGGCTTCGATGACCTCGAATCCAGCCTCACGGAGGACTTCGTTGCGGACGCCGCGAACCGCTGCATCGTCGTCGACGGAAAGGACCGCGAGGGGCATGGAACCGCCTTCAAGAGATAATCGGATCGGATTGGCCGCCAATGCGATTCGCGCACCGGCTCAGCGGACCAATCATTCTACACCATGGACAAGGCGTTGTTAATGACAAAGGGAGGGAAGGGACGTTGGGCTAGCGCGGCCAGCAGCGCTCGACTCGCCAGCCATACCTGCTATCGTAAAAATGAAGGTATGGGAAGCTTGCGCCTGTAATCCGTTACCATGACCCTGGTCGTTAAGAACAAAGAGCCGCTCGTGGTTCCCGCGGCCGCTCGCCGGATAGCTGGTTTCAAGGGTGGGCAGGAACTCGAGGTCAAGGCGTCCGGCGGCGTCATCACCATCGTCCCGAAGCTCTCGCCCGACGAACTCCAGGACGAACGCGAGATTCGCGACCCTAAGATCCGGGCCGCGATCCGGAAAGGCCATGAGGAATTCCTAGCCGGCAGGACCCGCCCCATTGAGAACTTCTTTGCCGCCCGCGCCTCGGGCCCACGGAAGCGCGTGCACCCTCGTCCCGTAGCATGACGCCTTCCTTCGCCGTTCACCCCTCGTCACATTACCAGCGGATCTCCACGAAACTTCAGAAGGGCCACCGTGATTTTGAAGCCGCTGAACGAAGCGCGGTGGCCAACCACAACACCAAGAAGCTCGAAGGCGTGCCTTCCGGCGAGGGTCAGTATCGGCTTGCCCTCGGCCGGTGGCGCTTCCGCTACGACATCATCGGCCAAGTGGTTCTCCTCGCCTACTGCGGTCTTCGCAGGGAGAGCACGTATTAGCCGCGAAGAACGCCCGCCAAAAGGCCGGCGGCAGAAGGCTTGGCCCCACATCGGAGCAGCCGCCTTTTTACATGTGTTACCCTGAATCTTCCACGTGTGCCGGCGCGCGTCAGTGAAGCGTTAGTCTTGCGTACGTACCCGCTCAAGGAGGCCGACCTCGTCGTCAGCTTCCTCACGCGGGAACAGGGCAAGTTGCGAGGCGTGGCCAAGCGGGCGCGGCGGCCGAAAAACTCCTTCGGCTCGGGGCTGGAGCGGTTATCGCACGTGCGGATGGCGTACTTTCAGAGCGAAGCGCGCGAGCTGGTGAACCTGGATTCCTGCGAATTGATCCGGTCGCAATTCGATCTGGTTTCCGATTATTGGGCGGGCGTGGCGCTCGACGCCTTCGCGGAGCTGAGCGAGCAGTTGTTGCCGCCCGCGGAGACGAACGAGAAGTTTTTCCGCCTGCTGCTGGCCGTGCTGGAACACTTGAGGCCGGCCGGGGTGGACGATGCAGGCAGGGTGTGGCGCGCGGCCACCTATTTTGCATTGTGGGCGGCGCGGCTTTCGGGATGGCTGCCGGAATTGCACGTCTGTCTGGGTTGCGGAGTCTCTTTGGACGGCCCCGCCGAGCGGGCTTTCTTCAGCCCCGGGCGGGCGGGCCTGGCGTGCGGCCATTGCCGTAGCACGCTGGGGCCGGGGAGCGTTGCGGAGTTGAGCGGGGAATCGAGAGCCATGGCCGCCGAAATGTTGCGCCGCCCGGTGGCGCAACTGGCGCCGGCCAACTGGAGCCAGGCCACCGCGGCCGATTTGCGGCGGTTCCTGAGGCAGCAGATCGAGTCGCATTTGGAGCGCCGTCTGATCACCGCGGCGATGCTGGAGGAAGGTTTGACATCTCGTTGACCCAACCGGCGGGCCACCGGCGCCATGGCTCCCGCCGACAAATGAAATCACCGATGCTATCGTTTCAACAGATCATCTTCAAGCTGAAAGAATACTGGGCCGAGCGGGGCTGCATCATCCAGGAGCCGTACGACGTCGAGGTGGGCGCCGGCACCATGTGCCCCGAGACCTTCCTGCGCGTGCTCGGCCCCAAGCCCTATCGCGTGGCCTACGTGCAGCCCAGCCGGCGCCCGGCCGACGGGCGCTATGGCGACAACCCCAACCGCCTCTTCAAGCACTCCCAGCTTCAGGTGATCCTCAAGCCCTCGCCGGACGACATCATGGAGCAGTACCTGGCCAGCCTGGAAGCCATCGGGATCGACCTCCGCAAGCACGATATCAAGTTCGAGGAGGATAACTGGGAGTCGCCCACGCTGGGGGCCTGGGGCATCGGCTGGCAGGTGATGCTGGACGGTTTGGAAATCACCCAGTTCACCTATTTCCAGCAGTGCGGCGGCATTGATCTGGACTTGGTCCCCGCCGAGCTGACCTATGGTCTGGAGCGCCTCTCGGCCTTCCTCCAGGTGAAGGACAGCGTATACGATATCGAATGGACGGAAGGCGTCTCCTACGGGGATGTCCGCTACCTGGACGAGCTGCAGTACTCGGTCTACAACTTCGAAGCCGCCGATATTCCCACTCTGTGGAAGCTGTTCGACCTGCACGAAGGCGAAGCGGCCCGGCTGCTGGCGGCCTATGACCCGAAATCGCCCGGCAAACGGCGCTATCCGCTGCTGGCGGCCTACGACCAGGTGCTCAAGTGCTCGAACCTCTTTAATACGCTCGATGCGCGCGGGGCCATCAGCGTGACCGAGCGAGTGGGCGTCATCCAGCGGGTGCGCAAACTGGCGGTGGGAGTGGCGCACGCGTGGGTGGATCAGCAGTGGGGCATGCCTCCTGGCTTGCCTGTCGAGGAGGAGGCGGCGGCCCAATGAGCGTCCCATTCCTGCTCGAAATCGGCACCGAAGAAATTCCGGATTGGATGATTCCGGCCGCCCTCGCAAGCTTGCGCCTGCTTTTCGAAAAGCTGGAGATCCCGCACGAATCGGTGACCCTGGACGCCACCCCGCGCCGCCTGACCCTGCGCGCCGAAGGGCTTCCCGCGCGGCAGGCCGATTCCGAGGAGCGCATCCTTGGCCCGGCGAAATCCGCGCCACCGCAAGCGGTGGCGGGTTTCGCCCGCAAACTGCAGTCCATCGTTGGCACATCGAGGATCGTAAGACTCGAAGACCTCCCCATCGAAACCACGCCCAAGGGTGAGTACTACAGCTTTGTTCGGGAGGTTCCGGGCCGACCAACCAAAGACATCCTGGCGGAGGCCCTCCCGGGCCTGATTCCGCGGATCAACTTCCCCAAGACGATGTACTGGACCGGCAAGAGCGGCCCGCGGTTCATCCGGCCCATCCGCTGGATCGTGGCCCTGTTGGGGGAAGACATCGTGCCGTTCGAAATCGCCGGCGTACGCTCCGGCAACGTCACCTCCGGACACCGGCGGCTGGGCGCGCACGAGATCATCGTCACCACGTCGGATTACGAGCGCCGACTGCGCGACCACTACGTCATCCTCTCGGCCGAAGAACGTCGCGCCAAGATCTCGAACGAGCTCGCCGGCATTCTCGTGAAGCGCGACGACGCGCTGCTGGAAACTCTGGTATACCTTACCGAATACCCCACCACCATCGTCGGCCGCTTCGACCGGCAGTTTCTGGAGCTTCCGGCAGAGGTGCTGGTCACGGTGATGCGGCATCACCAGAAGTATTTCTCAGTGGAGAACGAGTGGGGTGGACTGGCGCCGCAATTCGTGGCGGTGATGAACATCGACGCCGACCCCGATGGCTTTGTCCGCCGCGGCAATGAGCGCGTGCTGCGCGCGCGCTTCAACGATGCCCGTTTTTTCTGGGAGACCGATCAGAAGAGGAAACTGGCCGACCGCATGGCGGATCTCAATCACGTTACCTTCCAGGCCAAATTGGGAACGTATGCGCACAAGTCCGGGCGCATCGTGGCGCTGGTGCAGAAGCTCGGCGGCGACGGCCACGCCATCCGCGCCGCGCATCTCCTGAAGTGCGATCTCACCACCGAGTTGGTTAAGGAGTTCACCGAACTGCAAGGCATAGTGGGCGGCCTGTACGCGCGCACCCAGGGCGAACCCGAGCCGGTGTGGCAGGCCGTCTACGACCAGTACAAGCCGGAGAGCATGGATGACGCGATTCCGCGCAATCGCACGGGGCGGATAGTGGCGCTTGCCGACAAGCTCGATACGCTGCGCGAGTGCTTCCGCGTAGGGCTGAGTCCCACCGGTTCCCGCGATCCGTTCGCGTTGCGCCGCGCCGCCCAGGGGGTGGTGAAAATCGTCGTCGAAGGCGGAATGGACCTGGAGTTGTCCGAACTGCTTCAGGATGATGCACAGCTTTCGGCCTTCTTCGAGGAGCGTATCCGTTACTATTTCAAAGACATTCGCGGCTTCCGGTACGACGAAGTGAACGCCGCCATGGCGGCCGGCCGGAGTAACCTGGCGGATCTGGAGGCCCGCCTCAAGCGCATCCAGAACCTGAGATCCTCCGCCGATTTCGAGCCCCTGGCCGCCAGTTTCAAGCGCATCCGCAACATCCTGGAGCAGGCCAGGTCCGGTTCCGGTGGACAGGCGCAGCCGCCGGCCGAAATCGACGAATCCCTGCTCGAACCCGGTCCCGAAAAAGATCTTTACGAAGAATACAGGAACATCGCCGGCCAGCCGATTGAGAATGTGATCGGCCGTTTGCGTCCGAAGGTGGATGTGTTCTTCGATAAGGTGTTGGTAAATGCGCCGGACGCGCGCCGGCAAAACCGTTTGACGCTACTCAGCACGCTATTGGCGGAATTTTCGACGATAGCGGACTTTTCTGAAATTGTCACTCAATCATAGGAGCTACGCATGAAGAAGTATGTCTACTCGTTCGGCAACGGAACCGCCGACGGTGATGGGAAGATGAAGGACACGCTCGGCGGTAAAGGCGCCGGGCTCGCCGAGATGTCCCGGGCCAAGCTGCCGGTGCCTCCCGGTTTCACAATCTCCACCGAGGTCTGCAACATCTACTTCCAGAACAAGAACACCGTTCCGGCGGAGATCGATGGGCAGATGATGGAAGCGCTCAAGACGCTGGAAGAGCGCATGGGGCAAAAGCTTGGCGACACCGCCAACCCTCTGCTGGTGAGCGTGCGCTCCGGCGCCAAGTTCTCCATGCCGGGCATGATGGACACCATTCTGAACCTGGGGCTGAACGATCAGACCGTGAAGGCCCTGGAAGCCAAGAGCAACAACCCGCGCTTCGCCTACGACTGCTACCGCCGCTTCATCCAGATGTACGGCAACGTGGTGCTGGAGGTCTCCAAGCACGATTTCGACGAGGTTTTCGACGGGCAGAAGAAGAAGGCCAAGGCCAAGCTCGATACCGAGCTCACCGCGGAAGACCTGAAGCAGGTGATCGTAGGCTATAAGAAGCTGGTGCAGGCCAAGACCGGCAAGCCGTTCCCTCAGGACGCCATGACGCAGCTCACCGGCGCCCGCGACGCCGTGTTCGGCTCCTGGTTCAACGACCGCGCCAAGCACTACCGCAAGATGAACCAGATTTCCGAAGACCTGGGCACCGCCGTCAACGTGCAGGCCATGGTGTTCGGCAACATGGGCGAGACTTCCGCCACCGGCGTGGGCTTCACGCGCAACCCGGCCACCGGCGAAAAGGCTTTCTACGGCGAGTTTCTCGAAAACGCGCAGGGTGAAGACGTGGTGGCCGGCATCCGCACGCCGCACCCCATCTCCGAGCTCGAGACGTGGAACGCGGCGGTTTACAATCAACTGCGCGAAATCACCACCATGCTCGAGAAGCACTACCGCGACATCCAGGATTTTGAGTTCACCATCCAGGACGGAAAGCTCTACATGCTGCAGACCCGCAACGGCAAGCGCACGGGTCCGGCGGCGGTGCGCATCGCCGTCGAGATGGTGGGTGAGAAGCTGATCTCGAAAGAAGAAGCCATCCTGCGCGTGGAGCCGCAGCAGCTCGATCAGCTCCTGCACCCGGTGCTCGATCCGGCTTCGAAGAAGGCGCTCGTAAACCTGGCCATCGGCCTGCCCGCCTCTCCGGGCGCGGCGGTGGGAATCATCTCCTTCACGGCCAATGACGCGGTGGTGGCGTCGCAGAAGGCCCCGGTCATCCTGGTCCGCAAGGAGACGGTCCCGGACGACATTCACGGTATGGAAGTGGCCAAGGGCATCCTCACCTCGCGCGGCGGCATGACCAGCCACGCGGCGGTGGTGTGCCGCGGCATGGGAATCCCGTGCGTGGCCGGCGCGGAGTCCATCACCGTCAGCGAGCACAAGAAGGAAGTCGGCGTCACGGTGGGCGGCAAGAACATCACCTTGAAGGAAGGCGACTGGCTGTCGCTCGACGGATCCACCGGCGAAGTGTTCGCCGGCAAGGCCAACACCCTGGATGCCGATCCCTCCTCCGGCGTGCTGGCTTCGTTCATGGGCTGGTCGGACGAGTTCCGCGGCAAGTTCGGGGTGCGCGCCAACGCCGACATCCCGCGCGACGCCAAGGCGGCCCGCAAGTTCGGGGCGGAAGGCATCGGACTGTGCCGCACCGAGCACATGTTCTTCGCCGAGGACCGCATCGAGCACATGCAGGCCATGATTCTGGCCGGCGACGAAAAGACCCGCCGCAAGGCCCTGCAGAAGCTCCTGCCCATGCAACGCAAGGATTTCGCCGGCCTGTTCACGGCCATGGACGGATTCCCGGTGGTGATCCGCACCCTCGATCCGCCGCTGCACGAGTTCCTGCCCAAGCGCGAAGACCTGATGGTGGACGTGGCCATCCTGCCCTACGCGGATATCAAGAAGAAGCGCGAGCTGGCCGCCACTTATAAGAAGTTCGGGGCCGAGGTGAAGAATCTCAAGACCGTCATCCCCGAATTGCTGAAGCGCGTGGAAGAGCTGCACGAGTTCAACCCCATGCTGGGGCTCCGCGGCTGCCGTCTCGGCATCATCTATCCCGAGATCACCGAGATGCAGGTGCGCGCCATTTTCGAGGCCGCCGTGCAGGTGGCCAAGAAGGGCGTGAAGGTGATTCCGGAAGTCATGATTCCGCTGATTGGCGGCGTCAAGGAGCTGGCCAACCAGGCTGCGATCGTCAGGCAGGTGGCCGGCGAAGTTCTAGAAAAGGCCGGCATGAAGGACCTGAAGTACATGGTCGGCACCATGATCGAGATCCCGCGCGCCGCCCTGACCGCGGATTCGGTGGCCACCGTCGCCGAGTTCTTCAGCTTCGGGACCAACGACCTGACCCAGACCGGCATGGGTCTTTCCCGCGATGACTACACGAAGTTCCAGAAGGTCTACCAGGACAAGAAGATCTTCGACAACGACCCGTTCGCCGTCCTCGACCAGGAGGGCGTGGGCCAGTTGGTGAAGATGGCCGTGGAAAAGGGACGCAAGACCAACCCCAAATTGGAAATCGGCATTTGCGGCGAGCACGGCGGCGAGCCCAGCTCGGTGCAGTTCTGCTACCGGGTAGGCATGAACTATGTCTCCTGCTCTCCGTACCGGGTGCCGATTGCGCGCCTGGCGGCGGCGCAGGCGGCCATTTCGGGCGATAAGTCCGAAGCGATGCGCACGGCGTAAGGTCGTATTGTGGGGCAGGCGCTTTCGCCGCGGTTCCGCCTGCCCCTTTTTCAACCTGTCAAGCCCCCCGCCGCGCCCCCCATTTACCGAGACTGCGGCGGTGAGTATTTGCTGATTATATAATTCCTCACTAATATGCCCGATGGTTTCAGCATGTCATCGGTCCAGGGACCCGTGGCGCTTGCGCCGGGTTGAAACGCGGCCGACGTTTCGCCCAGGGCCGCCACCGACCAGTTGGCGCAACCGATATTATTCTCATCCAGCCAATTCCACCATAATTGCGTTTCCGCGGGATCATAGGCGCCGCCTCCGGATGCCGAGCTCGTTCCGTATTCGGTGGCGAAAAGAGCGACGCCGTTCTTTAGCGCTCTCGCCCCGTTGTCGCGAAGCCCCTGGCGATGTGTGGCCGCGTAAAAGTGTATCGAATAGGCGATGTTCGGTGAGCTGGTGATCGGATTCTGAGATGCCTCGTCGACTTCCTGGTCCCAGTGCCGGCTGCCGCAGATGATGATATTGTTGGCGTCGATAGGGCGTATCTTCGATATGACCGCTTCGTGATACGCCTTGATAACATCCCATGACTCCTGCACCGGTTCGTTCCACGGTTCATACATGATGTTGGGAGTCTTTCCGTAGGCGGTCGCCAAGGTCGAAAAAAAGGCCTGCGACGATTCCAGATCGTTTTGCGCGCCTTGCATCGAATGCCAATCGATTACCGCGTATATCCCATTAGCGATGCACGCATCCATTACGGTCTTGACTCTATCGATTACACTCGTGGGATCGTTCTTGTATTCCCTGGGCAGGATGGCGATTCGAATCACGGTGCACTTCCAGTCCTGGGCCAGGTGGTTGATGGCGGTGGTATTGAAATACTGCGTCCCGGCCGTCGCCCAGCAGTACAGCGACATCCCATGCAAGGTGGTGGGAATGCCGTTCTTGTCGACGATCTTGTTTCCTTTCACGCTGAGCCTTCCGTGAGCGCCGACGAACGTCTGCTGCCCGAAGCTCATGGGGACCAAGGCCGAACAGGCGAACCCAATCAAAGCAATCCTCAAAAAACCGCACACCTTGTGGCTGTGCGAATTGATAAGACCGATTCTTGACATGCAACAGCTCCTCTCAGCCGGGATTTCCGTTCTGGCCCCTGGCCACCAACGATTGTATATCCAAGCGGCGCGCCAGGCGGATCGGCATAAGCGAGAATAGAATAACCGGAAAGGAGCAGTCCATTCATGAGGATTCCCACCCCCCGAATTTCGGCCGTTATTTCCTTTTTCGCGGCGCTGGCGGTTTTTCCGTTCTCCGCCGGCTTCGCTCAATCGCAAGCGCGGCGCGTGGTTTTCGATGGCGTCAAGGCCGAGCAGAAATGGACCCTGAAGGAGCTGAATCCCGCATGGCCGTCCGACTGGTCCGACTGGAACTATCTTGTCCTGGAGATGAAGACGACCACCCCGCAGCGGTTTTCCATCTGGCTTTACACCGCCTCCGGCCCAAGGCGCATCATGTTCCAGCCGTTCGGCCAGAACGTATGGCTGCGCGCTTCGGTCCCGCTCCGATATTTCAAAGGGAAAGACCAGTCGGGCTTCGATTTGGCATCCACCAATAATCGCCGCACGGATTCCTTCTGGATGTCGATCTGGGGGCCATGGGGCGATCTGAAGAATATCCAATCTCTGGGCTTCACGATGGATTACCCCATCGCCAAGCCCACGCTCGAGATACGGTCTTTCCAACTCGCCAAGGACGATCCCGGCTCCGATTTCCTGGAGGGCAAACCGGTGCTCGACGAATTCGGGCAATGGGCGCACGCGGACTGGCCGCGCAAAATCAAGAGCCGGGAGCAACTGGAAAAGGAGCTGGCCGCGGAGGACCAGACGCTCAAGCCCGGCGGCTTCGACTACTGCGAATACGGCGGCTACAAAAGCACCCAAGCCAAGGCGACGGGCTTTTTCCGCGTCGAACAGATTGACGGCAAGTGGTGGTTCGTGGACCCGCACGGCCATTTGTTTTTGTCGACCGGGTCGAACGGCGCGGGCGGCCGCGGCGGCGCGGGCAACCCGCCGACTCCCGCCGCCGCGCGGCTGACCCGGCGCCTGGATGCCTGGGGTTTCAACACCGGCTCGGAAGGGATGAACAAGCCTTATACCGCCTACGCCAGCCCGCCGAGGGGGGCGAATACGTTTCTGGGCGTATCCGATGTCTACTCCGATGAGTTCGCCCGCGGGGTGGACGAGGCCGTCGCCCGGCAGTGCACGCCGCGCAAGAACGATCCGCTGCTGCTGGGCTATTTCATCGGCAACGAACCGCCGTGGGGCGACCGTGAGAGCGAGGTGGTGGACATGATCCTGGCGGGTCCGGCGACGGCCACCCAGAACAGACTCAAGGAGTTCCTGGCCAAGGGCGACACGCCCGCCCGCCGCAAGGAGTTCGTCATCGGGGCGTTCGAGAAGCAACTCGAACTGGTGGGCGCCGCCATTCGCAAGTACGACCCCAATCATCTGAACCTGGGAATCCGCTTCGGCGGAACGCCGCCGGAGGAGGTTCTGAAATGCGGGCGGGTCTTCGACGTGTGCAGCATCAATGTTTACGAATACGAACCGACCAAAGCCATCGAGCGCTCGTACCGCCTGACGGGGCGCCCGATCCTGATTGGCGAGTTCCACTTCGGCGTGCCGGAAGACGGCCTGGGAGCGGGTCTCGTGCAGACGCGCGACCAGGCGGAGCGCGCCAAGGGATATCGCTACTATGTCGAACAGGCGGCGGCGCTACCCGGGTTTCTGGGGGCGCACTGGTTCACCTGGCGCGACGAACCGGTGCTGGGCCGGGGGGATGGCGAGAACTACAACATCGGCTTCGTGGACGTGACGGACCGTCCCTATCCGGAGCTGGTCGAGGCGGCCAAGGCCACGCACGCGCGGCTGCGCGAGGTACATTCGGGCAAGACGGCTCCGTTCCAGGATCGCCCTAAGGCCTCCAGCGCCGGAACGCCGGCGTCGCCGTGGGACGAGTAAGCCTGCCGCGTGTGCGCCTTACTGCCCCGATTCGACCCTTGGCCTGGAAATGCTACTATCGGTGCGTATGGAACTGGCGATCCAGATTCAAGTCGAGGAGTTGCCAGAGGGGCTATTCCTAGCGACATCGGATGAGCTCCCCGGGCTGGTTGCACAGGGCCGGACGGTTGCTGAAGCGCTCGACATCGCGCGTGACGTGGCGCGGAAATTGATCGAGGCTCGACGGGAGCGCGAGGGCAGTCCGAATTTACCAACGGCCAGCGAGCGTCGCGACTACACGATTGTGATTGCCGCCTAGATGGGACGTCTGGGGGGATTCCGTTACCGGGAGATTGCCAGGAAACTGAAGGCCCGTGGCTTCGAGTTCGATCGTCAGGCGGCCGGTAGTCACGAGATCTGGTTCAATCCCGCCACGAATCTGTACACGACCGTCCCTAACCATCCCGGCGATGTGCCTGAAGGGACTCTACGAGCCATCTTGAAGCAGGCCGGAATCGACCCCGACGATTTCCTGAATTCATGAAGTCTGGTTGCGCCGTTAGTCATGCCCGAGCAGGCGCCGATATGGCGACAAACCGGCCAGGGGGACATGACGCCAGATTCGGCGGAAAGTTGGGGAACCTCACCGGTCAGGTCCGGCCGGGCTCCCCTGTGAGCGGCGATTCTGCTAGGCTTGCGATGTATGCGGTCGAGAATCCTGCTCGCACTTCCGGCGCTGCTGTTGCGTGCGGCGGCCGGCCAAGCCCCGCCCGAGGTGGCGGAGATCCTCAAGAAGGTCAGCGAGACGTACAAGGGCGTGTCGGAGTATGAGCTTGTTGCCGAGGTGATGGAAAAGCTGCCAGGGAACAGCCCGCCGTCACATGTGCGCGTACTCGTCGCTTTCAGAGCGCCGAATCAGTACCGACTGGAAGGAACGATTCCCGGCCTCATGGAGGACAATCCGAACCTTGATGAATCCGTCATGATTTACGACGGGTCTGCTCTGTGGTTTTACCTCCCGAGGTCGAATCAGTACGCCTCTATCCCCGCCGACAAGCTGGCTGCCGATGACGAGGGAAGCGCGCATACGCCGCAGGCGACGGATCAGGTCGCACTGGAGAAATACCGCGCCGCTGCGGATTTTATCGATGGGGCCAAGTTTCTTAGGGAAGACGAGATCGAGACCTCTGGCGCGAAGTTGAGCTGCTACGTCGTATCAGTTCCGGAGAAATGGCCGGGGCCTTACACTTGGTGGGTCGATAAGGAGACCCACCGCATTGTGCGGGAGGATAAGTCCGACGGAAGCACGGTATACACGACTATCAGGCTGGGTGAGCGCCTCCCAGATACCCTCTTCAAGTTTGAGCCGCCGCCTGGCGCTCGAAGGCTTAACTTGAACCTGCCTTGAGCGGCCGTTCGCACTTGGTTACATAACGTCTGGCTCGTACTTGTGGCACAGGCGGGCCCGTACTGGGGATGGTGGCCTTGGAGTGGCTATCGGAAACTGGCGCACGCGTCCTTACCGCTCGAACCGCAAACACGCCCGCCCTAGGTAGATCTCGTCTCCCGGCCTTAGCAACTCTCCCCGGCGGTTGCCGGCGGGGGCTTCAACACTCCGTCCTTCCCGAAAAACTCTGGTGCCGTATTCGCTTTCGTCGTCGCAGATGCGGTATTCGCCGTCCTGTTGACGGACGTGGGCGTGCCCTCGGGAAACCGTCGCGTTGGCCTCGTCGGCGCCCTCCTGGAAGACGATGTGGTTGCGCCGGATCACGCGCTGTTCGGAATCCGTCAGCTCGGCCATGCGGCCGATGTTGGTGCGCGGTTTATCGAGGGCATACTGCTCTTGTTCGGCCTTGCCTCGCACCACCACCAAACGGGCGGGCGTGGGAACGGCCGGCTCGGCGCGGGTCTCGACCGCCTGGCTGCTGTATTCGATTTCGAACGCCCGCGGCCCCGTTTCCGCCGTGCGCACTTCCACCCCGAAGGCGCGCGGGATCTCGCAGCCCGCGCCTTCGAGCGCCTCGCGGATGTCGCTTTCGAGACGGCCACCATCGGCGAAAGCCGCCACCAACAAGGCGCGGCGGTCGGCTGCGGGCGCAACCAGGGTGACGGTGACGCGCGCGTACGGAAACACGCGGCGGCCGCGCGCCAGCGTCTGAATTTTGGTTTCGACCTCTTCCAGAATGGCGCGATGGACCAGCAATAACTGGTCCGCTTCCGCCGGCCCGAAGACGCCTTCGGTGAAGCGGCGGAAGCCGCGTTCGATGCTCTTTTCGATTTCGGAAAACAGGCTCATGGCTCGATCAGCCCCAGTTTCACGGCGGCGTTGACGATCTCGGCTCCGGCGGGCGCGGCGGCCGTTCCGCCGTACACTCCATTTTCCACCAGCACGGAGAAGGCGATCTTACGCGCGCCGCCGCCGTAAGGAGCGAAGCCGATGAACCAGGCGTGGGAAGGCGCGGTGGCCAACTCAGCGGTGCCCGTCTTGCCGGCGATGGGCGCGCCGGCCCCGGCCGCGCGCCGGCCGGTTCCGGAGGTCACCACTTCGCGCATGAATTTGGCCAGCGTCTGGGCCTGGGCGCCGGGCAGCACCGTCACGGGCGGGCCGGTGCGGACGTTGGTTTCGTCCGTAATCCAGCGGCCCAGAGGCATTGCGCCGCCATTGGCCACGGTGGCCGCCACGCGCGCCATCTGGAACGGCGAAGTCACCACCTGCCCCTGCCCGTAAGACGATTGCGGCAGCGATTGCTTCAACTGCGCGGCGGTGTTGGGCGATGCCGCGGCGATGCCCAACAGGTTGGCGGTATCGAACAACGCCTGGGCTCCAACGTCGTACGCGCCGAGCTGCGCGAAATAGGCGTTGCACGAAACCACGATGCCGCGCTCCATATCCAGCGTCCCGTGCGGGTTCTTGTCCTCGACGTCGTCGCGAATGGGCCGCTTGGAGCCGTTGATGAAATTGCCCACGCGGCCGTCCGGCAGGCGGATGCACTGGTACGTTTTGCCCGCCAGGGCCGGGTCCTTGCGCAACGCCGCCATGGCGGTGACCACTTTGAACGTGGAGCCGGGCGGATACAGGCCGAAGCGCGCGCGGTCGAGCGGGAGCGCGGCATCGGCATCACCGGCATCACCCGCGTTCAAAGCGGCCGGCAGCGGCAGGCTCACCGCGGCCAGCAAATCGCCGTTGGCCGGGTCAAGCACTACAGCCGCGCCTTTCTGTTGGCCGGCCGCCTGCAACTGTTTGCCCAGGATTTCGGCCACGCGCGTTTGGAGACGGGCGTCGAGGGACACGCGCACATCGCGCGGCCGGTCGAGCACGCGGCGCACGGCCGGGTTATCGGGCTCGTAGCGGTGGCGCAGCAGCGGAACCAACTCGCGGTAATCGTAGCGGATGACGCGCTCCACGGCGCGCGTCTTGGGATTGCGGACTTCCACCAGCGTGGGCCGGTCGTCATAGCCGCGCAGCCGCCGCGCCGAATCGCGCTCGATGAATGCCGTGTTGCCCGCGCCCCAGCGTTCGCGCGTGCGCAAGTCGCCCAGCAGATCGAACAGCAGCGGTCCGAAGGGATAGTGGCGGCTCTCGACGCGCGGGCAGGCGGCGTCGATGTCGATGCCGAGCTGCTGGTATTCGGCGCGATGCTTTTCGAGCAGGTCCCAATCGCTGGTGGCCAGCGGCAAACCGTTGCGGTCGTAGACCGTCCCCTTGGGAATTTCGGCCATCACGTCCTGAAAACGCGGGTTGTACTGATACCGGCGCGCGCCATCGGCCTGCACCACCAGCGATCCCTGGCCCATGATGGCCGTGTCGCGGACCACCTGACTCCACGCGGCCTTGGCCAGAATGCCGGCGCCCAGGATGGCGAAGACCAAGCCCACGGCCGCCACCGGCGCGCGAAACGGCGCCATACGCTCTCCATCCCCCGCGCGCGAGGAAATCGAAAGCAGAATTCCAATCACCGCGAAATTGGCGAGCATGGCCGAGCGACCATAGCTGAGAAAAGGAGTCACCACGCCGGTGAGCGGGAATGCGCCCAGCGCGCCCCCGGCGATCACCAGCGCCTGCAGCGCGGTGACGGTGGCCAGGCCGGCGCCCAGGAAGAACTCGTAATCGGTGCGCGCCCGCAGGGCGATTCGAAACCCGCGGTACACCAGCCAGGCAATCAGAGCGAAGGCCAGCGCGACGCCCAGGAAGCCGCATTCCTCGCCCAGCGCGGCCAGAATCAGGTCGGTATGCGCGGCCGGAACCACTTGCGGGTCGCCCAGCCCGATGCCCATGCCGGTAGGGCCGCCGGTGGCGAAGGCCCATAGCGAGTGAGCCACCTGATCGCCGCCGCGCACCAGGTTGTCCCAAGGCGAAAGCCACATGGCCACGCGGTCCCGCACCGTGTGCGGCACGCCGAGCCAATACCCGGCGGCGAAGCCCGCGCCGAGAAGCGCGAGGCCGGCCGCGGGCAGAAACGCGCTGCCGCGCGCCACTCCGTAGAGAGCCAGAAACAGGCAGGCGAACACCAGCGCCGGCCCCATGTCCTTTTGCAGGAAGAAAAAGGTCAGCGACAGCGCCACGCAGGCCAGCACGGGCAGGGTGTATTCGAGAGGCGGGATATCGAAACGCCTGGTCAGCGCCGCCACCGAGGCGCGCGTTTCGCGGGCGTGGCGCAGCACGTCCCAGCGGGCGCCGAAGTACCCCGCCAGAAAGAAAACCAACAGAACGCGGATCGCTTCCACCGGCTGGAAGCCCAGGAGGTTGACTTTGGCGTCGCTCGTCCCCGGACCGTAGCCGAACAGGATGAGCAGCGCCGAGAGCGCGAAGCTGGCCAGCAGGGGCACGAAGCTGAGCTTCCCGAAGAGGCGTTCGTAATCGAGCGATGCGGCGATGGCCAGCACCAGCGCGCCGCCCACTACGCCTTGCGCGAAACCCACGAACAGCAGGTTGTCGCGCACCGGGTCTCTCAGGCTGATCATCAGGACCAGCCCGGCGCCGGTCAACAGCAGGATGGCGGGCAGAAGAGTCTGGTCGCCGCGGAACCCGCCGATGCTCCACCACGCATGCGCCAGCAGGAAGGCGGCGAAAAACAAACCGCTCCATAGAAGGAACGCACGCCGGAATTGGGCGGGGCGGCGCACTACCAGCGCGGGTTTCAATTGCCGCACCTGCTCGGCGCTCAGCAGGGGCATGGATTGGCGGCCGCCCAGCTTGTCGCGAAGATCCTTCAGCGCGCGGCTGCCGCGCACCTCGTCCGCGGTCACGCGGATACGGGCGATGGCGCCGACGTTGGCGAGGCCGCCGGAGATGTAGTAGATCTTGCGCGCCACAAACTCCCGCTCGCCGGGGTCCGCGAAAGCGGCCAGCGCGGGAAGCAGTTGCTCGCGCTCCGAAAGGTCGTTGAGGTTAAGCAGAGTTTTCGCCGCCAACCCCTTTTCGATCTCGGGGAACGGCTCAGCCTTGGCTTTGTAGACCAGGTGCAGTCCCGCGCCCACCAGCAGGCCGGCTGCCAGGCACCACGCGAACTCTCTGCGCCGCCACGCCACACGGCTCTCGCGCGAGCGCCGGGCCCCGGCGCGGTCGCTCGTGTTACTGCGCGTTACGGCCATGTCAGTGACTCGCCCCGGGGGATGCCGCGGGCGGCGCCTTGGAGCCGCCCACCAGCGCCTTCAGCAGTCTCCCCAACACGCCCGCGGCCTTCTCCGGTTGAGCCGCCGTAGCAGGCGCATCCAACTCTTGTAGCCGGGTCCGCACGCTTTCCATGTCGGTTTGGAGGCGCACGACCAGCGCGCTCGAATTGCCATAGGGCACGATGCCCTGGTAGAGCCCCAGAGCGGTTTGATAATCCGCCAGGGCGCGCTCGATCTGCTCCTTCTCCTGCGGCAGGCCGCGCACGTTGCGCGAATCCCACCACACCCGGTCGGCGCGGTCGCGATATCCGTCGGCAAGCTGCGCCTGGTCGCGGGCGCCGGCCTTATACCCTCGGCTCTCGGCTTGGTTGAGCGCGTCGCGGGCTTTGTCGATGTCCTTGAATCCGTAAACGTAGAGGCGCGCCAGGCCCAATTCCGGGTCGGGCGATTTGGGCAGCAGGGCCTGCGCTTCGTCGAAGTCCTGCACCGCCTCGTTGAGAGCGGCCGGGTTGCGGTGCGTCACGCCGTTGATGCGCGCCAAATGCCCGTCGCAGAGCCGCAAGCGGCCGCGCACCTCGCCATCGGGGTCCGCCTCCAGGGCGTGCGCAAGCTGGGTCCGGGCACGCCTCCAGTCGCCCTCGAAAAGTTGCTGCGCGTCGTTGCGATAGGCGGCGATCACTCGGTCGGCGGATTCCACCAGCTTCTGCTTCACCAGCGTGCGCGGAGCCCGCAATAACCAGGACGAGGAGCGGTCCCCGGAAAGTTCCTTCCACTTGGCCCAAATATCGTTCGGATCCGTAATTTGCTCGGTCTCCAACTGGCGGGCGAACTCCGCGCCGTGCGCGTAGAGCCGGTAGGAGGAGAACAGGGACCAGGCGATAAAGAGAAAAGCGGCCAGCCCCAGGGCCCAGATTGCGCGCATGACGCCGACGGGCCAAGGTTTGGCTGGTTTGGGACGCGAAACGTGCGGCCACTCGACGGCCGCCGGCTGGGAGGGGCCGCGCGCGGTCTGACGGGTAGCGTCGTCAGTGGGGCGGGCCTCCTGGCCTGCCTGCGTCGGGCCTGCCTGCGTTGGGCCGGTCTGGAGGCCTGCCCCACCCCCGCGCGAAGTGCGCCGGGTGGCATCCAGATCCTCGGAGACGGCCCTCACCGGCTCGCCCGCGCGAAACGCTCTTAGGTCTTCGGCGAACTCGCGCGCGGAGCGGTAGCGCATTTCCGGGTGCGGCGCCACGGCCTTCATGAGGATGCGGCGCAACGGTTCGGGGCACGGGTCGGGGGCCGGCGGCGGAGCGATGCGCGAGCGGATCATGCGCTCCAGTTGCGCGGTGGTGGAAGATTGGTAGGGCTGAAGGCCGGTGACCATCTCGTAGAGCGTTACGGCCAGAGACCACAAGTCCGAATCGGCGTTGACCTCACCCGATTCGAGGCGCTCGGGCGAGGCGTAAGGCACGCTGCCGAACTCGTTGCGCGTGAGTTTCCGGGAAAGCGAAAGAGCCTTGGCGATGCCAAAATCGAGCACCCGCACTTCGCCGTGCGCATCGATGCGGATGTTCCGCGGCTTGATGTCGCCGTGGACGATGCCGTGGAAGTCCTTGCCGTCGAGAGTCACTTCCAGGTTGTGCGCGTTGTCGAGCGTCTGGGCCACCGCCAGCGCCACATCGCAGGCGAACTCCACCGCCAGGGGGCCGCGGCGCATGAGCTCGGCCAAGTCCTGCCCGTCGATATATTCCATGGCGACGAAGAAATAGCCGTCCAGGTCGCCGGAATCGTAGACCCGCGCCACGCGCGGATCCACAGCCGCCAGGTGAGCTTGCAGTTGGACGCCCCGGCGTTCGGCCTCCAGGGAATCGCGGGTATCGGCGTCGCTCGAGTGTTCGATCAACTTGAGAGCCACCAGGCAATCGAGCTCGGTGTCGCGCGCCAGGTAGACGTCCGCCATGCCGCCCCGGCCCAGCTTCTGTTGAATCTCGTATTTGCCGAGTTTTCTGCCGGCGGGGGCGATCATGGTTTCTGGCCTTCGCGGCCCGCGGGCTCCGGCTGCGATGCGGCGCGCCCGGCGCGTGGCGCGGCGGGGCCGCGTCCGGCGGCCGGCGGGCGCGGGAATTTTACGTCGATGAAGAAGTTGTGCGCGCGCACATCCTCCAGCGGCATTTCAGGCGGCAACTCGACGCCGTTCTTTTCGAAAACATTGTCCACCAGTACGGGGAGCGCTCCGTCGCGCACCGCCAGGCCCACCTTGTTGCCGCGAATGGCGTTGTGGGAGAGCGTCGGCTGCGCAAAATCCGATATCAGAATTCCAATATCGGAGCAATCGCGAATGGTGTTGGCGCGCAGCACGGAGGTTGTGGGGCCGCGGATTTCGATTCCCACCGCGGCGCCCGCGATTTCCACGTCCTCGATTTCGACGATGGAACCCGTGAGTACGATGCCGGCCGAAAGCGGCGCCTGCGGATCGGCCAGGATGCGGAAGCCCTTCAGGCGCGCATCACCCACGTTGAACGCGGTGACGGCCGGGCCGCCGTTGGGGGCGCGCAACGTGACCACGCCGGGCGACAAGCTCCGAACCTCCACTCCGGCCTTGAGCGCGATCTGCTCGCCGTATTCGCCGGGCCACACCCGAACCGTATCGCCGGCGCGAGCCTGCGCTAACCCGGCCGCAATTGTCTTAAACGGCAGGCGCGGCCCCACCTGAAGCACCGCCGGCTGCACCACCGGGACCGGCTGCGACCGGCGCCACTGCACTTCCATCGCCAACACGGCCAAGACCAGCAGCGACCAGACCAGAAAGAGTTTGATCCGGTATCTCCAGCGCGGCTTCGCGGCGGCCGCGGCGCCGGTGAATTCCTCGCCCTCAATCACCAGCACGGTGACGTTGTCCTTGCCGCCCGCGCCGTTGGCGGCGTCGATCAACTCGCGCACGGCCGCTTCCGGATTTCGCGCGTTGCGCTCCACGGCTAGGCGGATGTCCGCCGAGGGAACCAGGTCGCTCAGCCCGTCGCTGCACATCACCAGCGCGTTGCCGGGTTCGAAGGGGATGCGCAGCACCTCGATGAAATCGGGGTCGTCGGGCGCATGCTCTTCGGAGCCCACATCGCGGAACACCTCGTTGCGGCGGGGGTGGCGCATCGCTTCGGTCTCGCTGAGATCCCCCGAATCCTCGCGCTCGCCCACCGGCGAATGGTCGTGCGTGATCTTGCGAATCTCCCCGCGGCGGATCTGGTAGAGGCGCGAATCGCCCACATGCCCCACCACCGCCGAGCCGTTCTCCAGCGCCGCCACGGTGAGCACGCACGCCATGCCTTCCCATTCCTTGTTGGACCGGGCGGCGCGCAGAATTTCGTTGTTGGCCACCGCGATGGCCTCGCGGACGCGCTGCTCCAACGTGCCCGTCTGGCGCTCCAGGCGCGCGCGCACGCGTTCCAGGGCGATTTCGGCCGCTTTCTCTCCGGCGTTCTGCCCGCCAATGCCGTCCACCACCAGGAAGATGCCGCGCTCGACGTCGGCGTAGTAAGCGTCCTCATTATTCCGGCGCACCCGGCCAGGATCGCTCGCGCCCGCGTACCTCACGCTGGTCTTAGTCATTCGACGCTTCGGAAATCCAGGAACACCACGCCCGCCAGGCCGATGCGCGCCTGAGCGGGAACCGGGGCTTCCACATTAAGGTCGCGCCGTTCGCCCCCGGCGGCATCCACGCTCGAAGGCGCTTTCTCTCCGTTGATGGTGGTTCCCAGGCGGCTCAGGTCCTTGAGGAAAAACTGGCCGGTCGCGGCGTCGCGCCGCAGACGGAAGTGCTCGCGCGAAACGTCGGGCAGGGTGTCGAGCTTCAAATCGGTCCAGTAATCGCGGCCGCCGCGGCCCACCACGATTTCGTCTTTCGTCATCCGGTAGGTCTTGCGCCCGCCGTTGTCTTCATATTCGATAACCGCGTGCACACCGGCGTCCGGCTCGGGGCCCTCGGGCGCTTGCCGGTACGTCAGCGCGCTCGATTGCGCCCCGCCCATACGCCGCGTGGCGATGCGCTTGGTCATGGCCCCGCCGCCGTATTCGGGCTTGGCCGGCATGGCCAACTCGGAATAGATCACGATGTCGCCCGGGGCCACGTCGTCGTCCGTGTTCTCGAGGATCCGGATCTGCCAGCCTCCCTCGGGCGGCGCGATTCGCGGTTCGCTGCGCCGGGAAATCTTGAGACGCTCCCCCAGCGAGGCGCGGTTGAGCGACTGCAGCGCTTCATCGAGAGCGCGGCGGGCCTCATCCACGATGCGCGGCGCGATGGCCCGCAGCCGGTCCATGTCGGAAGGGTGCAGGTAAACGTGGTAAACCGAAGGCGCCAGCGTGGAGAAGTGCAGCGGCTCCAGGCCCTCGCGCATATTCCGCACGATTTCGAGGATGACCTCCCGGGCGGTGGCGGGATGGGTCGTGGCGGGACGGTCCATAGGAACCTGATCCGATTCTAGCAGCCGGCGTAGGGCCGGGATTTCATCCCGCCAATGTGGGGCCAAGCCTTCGGGCTTGCCGCCGGCCTTCCGGCCGGCGTTGTTCGAATCGAGGAAGAACGCCGGGCAGAAGCCCGGCGGCAGGCCGAAAGGCCTGGCCCCACAGGCGCCGCGCCGTGGTTCCAGTTACAATGAACGCCCAGGAGGCTGGTATGCGGAATCAAGATCTCTCGCGCCGCGATTGGCTCGCGGCCGGCGGCGCCGCGCTGGGCAGTCTGGCCCTCGGCCGCCGCGCCACGGCCGCCATGGCCAATGACGCGCCTGCGTCCACCGTGTCCATCGCGCGTTGCACCACTTATGATCGCGCCCAACTGGAAAAGACCCTGCGCACGCAATTCGACCAGATCGGCGGCATCGGATCGCTGGTCAAAGGCAAGACCGTCGCCTTGAAGCTGAATCTCACCGGCAATCCGCAGCGTTACCCGGACGATCCCCTCATGCCGTATCGCACCCAGCCGGATACCGTGCTGGTGGTGGCGCAGCTCATCGCCCGCGCCGGCGCGCAGCGCCTTCGCGTGATCGAGACCTTCTTTCCCGCTACCCAGGAAATGGATCTCTGGGCGCGCTACAAGCTCGATATCGCCGCCATAAACAACGTGGGCTGCAAGGTGGAATGGGAAAATGGCCAGAATCTGGGTCAGGGCAAGCAGTACGCCCGCATGAAGGTCCCCTCCGATCCTTACATGTTCCCCTCCTATGATCTGAACCACTCTTTCAACGATTGCGATGTCTTCGTCTCCATGTCCAAGCTCAAGAACCACTGGATTGGCGGCGTGACCATGTCGCTCAAGAACAACTTCGGCATCACCCCCTGCTCGCTCTACGGCGGCGATTGCGGCCCCAGCGGCAATGAGAACCCGCGCGGCGAGCGCGGCCCCGTGGTCCACAATGGAACCAGCAAGCCGCCCGCCGGGGTGGAACAGGAACTGCACCCCGATACGCCGCGCGACGGCGGTTACCGCATCCCGCGCGTAGTGGCGGACCTGGTGCGCGCGCGCCCCATTCACCTGGCTATCGTGGACGGCGTGGAATCCATCCGCGGCGGTGAGGGCGTCTGGAACCAGGGCGTCCAGATAATCAAGCCCGGCCTCATGCTGGTGGGCAAGAACCCTGTCTGCGTGGACGCTGTTTGCACCGCGGTGATGGGCTACGACCCGCGCGCCGACCGCGGGACCAAACCTTTCCTGCGCGGCGACAATGTCATGAAGCTGGCCGAAGCCGTCGGCGTCGGGACCACTGACCTCACCCGCATCGAAGTAGCCGGCCTGAAAATCAAGGACGCGCTATTCGATTTCGGCCCCGGCCCCACCGGCCAGAAAGTATAGTGGCTTCGGGGAGCCTACTGCACCCGCACGGTCACCCCGCTCTGGCTGATGTTTCCGCCCACGCTCACTGTGATTGGCAGATCTCCGGAACGCGCGTTGGCGGGGATCTGGACGTTCACCTGCATCACGCCGGAGACGAACCCGGGAGCCTCGCCCGCGAAGTTGAAGTACGCTACCTGCCCATCCACCCTCGGGACCACCGTGAGCAGGGGCGCCGGCGTATAGGGCTGCGTGGCCTGCGCCACCGTAACCAGGCCGGTGGTTCCGTTCGGCAGCGTCTGGCCTTCGCCCGTAACATAGACGATCACCCAACTGCCCGGCGCGGCAGGTTTCGCCGGTCCGTTCACGCTATAGTCGGCGTTATTCAAGATGAGCCCTTGTCCGCTGCTGGAGGCATTGAGGGTGAAGATGCCGGGCGCGGTCGCGGTGAGCGGCAGCGTAATGGAGTTCGACTCCTGGCCCATGTACGTCAACCAGACGCTGACCGATTGGAGCGATCTCACCTCGTAAGGAACCACCGCGTTCACCTGGGCGCTGCTGGCGTAGGTGACCGGCGCCGCGTATCCGTCCACCAGAACCTGCACGCCGCCGAGGGTGGTGGCGACGAACTTGCCGCTGGAATCGAGTTGCGTCAGCGCCGGATAGCCCGGTCCCAGATAGGTCCCATAGATCGAGATCATCTCGCCCGGAGATACCGAGCCGCTATAGCCGCTGGCCGCGCTGGCCAGGCCGGCAATGGTGGGGAACGGCGCCACCACGTTCAGAGTCACGGAGATAGTGGCGGATCCTGTAGTGCCGCTGACTCCGGTAACCAGGATTCCGCCCTGGTAGCTCCCGGCCCACAGGCCCATGGGATTCACCGACACGGTGAGCGTTGCGGGGTTAGCGATGCCCGAAACCGGGGTCACCGAGAAAACGGGACCTGTCCCCGGCGGGCAAGCGCAGGAAGTGACGAACGGCTGCGCGGTGAAGTTCGCGTTTGGCCCGCCCGTGACCTGCACGGTCTGCGGCGCGGGCTTGGGATCGCCCATGTGATAGGTGAAAGTCAGACTGGTGGTGGCCACGGCGATGGAGGGCGCCGTCACGGTCAACTGGACGGGAACGTCCACCACTTGGCCGCCGGTCGGCGTGATCTGGACAGTTCCGCTGTACGTGCCCACGGCGAGCCCGGACGTGTTCACGCCCACCGTGACGGTGGATGCCGTCTGGGCGCTGGCCGGCGTTACCGTGAGCCAGGCCGCGTTAAGCGCGGAAACCGTGTAGGGAATCTGCGCGGACCCGGAGAGCACGTTCGACACCTGCAATTTGGCTGAAGGCGCGGTTCCGCCGAGCTGGTAAGCGAGGCTCAAACTCGCCGGAACCACCTGCACATTGCCGCCGGTGGTCACGCCGGAACTCACCACCAGCGAAACCTGCACCTGCTGGATGACGCCGTTGGCGGTGAGCAGAATCGCTCCGCTATAAGTTCCCACCGCCAGGCTCGCGGGGTTCGCCGTGACCGTGATGTTCTGCTCGGTGGCCAGGTTGCCGGAGGGCGAAATAGAGAGCCAGCCGGCTCCGGTCGACATTTGCGACGTAGCCGTGAAAGCCGTGGCCCCCGTGTTGGAGTCCACCGTAAGGACTTGCGTGGAAGGCGCGCCGCCAAGCACGGCGTTGAACGTCAGCGCGCTGGAACTGAGGGTCAGCGACCCGCTCTGGCCGTTGCCGCCGCCGTTGATTTCGAGCACAAGGGGGTAGGTCACGGGGCTGTTGGCGAGTTCGCCGGCAATCGCCTGGATGGACCCGCTGTATGTGCCCGTAGACATGCCGGTGGCGTCCACCGACACGGTCAGCGTTTGCCCATGCGTAAAAGGGTTGGGCGTCATGCTGAACTGCGCCCAGGGCGCGTCCAGAACGCTGGGCGTGATGCTCAGCGCGGAGGAATCGCTGGCGCTGAAGTCCACACTCTGGGCCGCGATACCGCTGCCCGTCTGGGTGAAGGTCAGCGAACCCGGGTTGGCCATCACCACGGGTTTCGTCGTCACCAGCAACTGCACCGGAATCACCGCTACCCCATTCTGCGTGGTGAGAGTGATATTGCCGGAATATGGGGCGGTCTGAGCGGCCAGTCCGGCCGGACTTATGTGGATCAATATGGAGGCGGGCAACGCCGCCGCGGCCGGGTCGAGAACCATCCAGGTCTGATCCACGGTGGCGAACACGCTCTGATTCGCCGGTCCGGGTACGATCACGGTGGGGGGGGACACAGCGGGGCCGCCGATCTGGTATGCCAGGCTGAGGGAACTGGGCGCCACCACCTGGTTGCCGGTCCCGACGGCTGTCGAGGAGACCACCATCACGATGGGGATCGGCAAGGGGGAACCGGACGCGCTGTTGGGGACGAGCACGTTCCCGGAATAGGTGGCAACCGCCAGTCCGGTTGGGTCGGCGATGACATTGAGGGTCCCATTGGCAGCCACCGTTCCCACATGAATCCAACTCGAATCGCTGGTGACGGTTCCCAGGGTCGTGCCGAGGGTTGTGGTGATGGTAAACGTCTGGCTTTGCGGCGCTCCGTTCAACAAGACCGAAAATGTCCAATGGGCTGGGCTCGCCGCGACCGGGGGGACGAAGGTGTTCTTATAAAGCGTCACTGCGACGGTTGCTATAACCGGCGCGACGCCGCCGGCGCTGGGCGGCTCTCCCAGGTTGACAGTGGCCTGGTAGACGCCATCGGCCAGCCCGATGACCCCGATTCCGGTGGCCAGCGCCAACGGAGTTGACATGGGGTAATTCGTGGGCGTGGTTCCGTTGAAACCCGCGATCTTGAGCCAGTTCGCGCCGCTCTCATAGGCGACGCTCACCACCTGGTAAATCAACTGGCCGCTGGCGCTTTGCACAGGGAGGCTGGCGATGGTCGAAGGCACGGCGTCGCCAGTGTTGTAGGTGGCGTTGAGGCTGAGACTGCTGGACGTGGCAGGGCCGTTGGTGAGCGTCAAATCGCCGCCCGATCCGTTCACCGTCAGAGTGACGCTGACCGGAATCGACGGGAGACCCGAGGGAATGACGGTTACCGCGCCAATATAGGTCGTGCTGGCGGAAACCGCGGTCGAGGCCGTGACCGTGAGAAGGACCGGGTTGCCCGCGCTCACGCTGCCGGCGCTCGGGTTGACGCTAAGCGACCACCCGAGGATGTTGCTGGACGTGGAGACCGTAAAACCGATGGCGGCCGCGCTGCTGCTCTGTACCGTCATCGTGCCTTGCACGCTGCCGGCCGCGCTCAAGCTCAGTCCAAGAGGAGACGGCGAAACCGATACCGGGCCGCCAGGGCCGCCCGGGCCGCTGCCCGAGCCGGGACTAAAGGTCACGGCTACCGTCGCCGTACTGCCGCCGCCGGTGAGCGTGACCGTGGCGCTGAACGGGCCCGAACCGAACGCCGGCGATGGAGCGCTCGCCAAATTGACATAGATGGTAGCGGGCGTCGTACCGGGAGCAATCGCGCTCAACCAGCCCGTCGGACCCGAAACGCCGGTGTCATAGGCGATCGACGCAGTGAACGTTATCGGAGCTCCCGTGCTGGTCACCGCGACCGCGTAGGAAGTGTTCGCCGAATCGAGAGAGACATTCGCCGACGTCCCTCCGTTCACGTTGAGGCTTCCCGCGGCGAATGCGGGAACCGCGGCCAGCAGCGCGGCGGTTAGAAGAATCGAGACTCTATGACTTAGCGGCGTTCGAGCGGCGTCCATATCGTTCCTCGGCCACTCCGCACGATTGCGGAAGGCGACTCCTGCGAGACACGGGACGCGGCTGTTCGTATCTTACACCTGTTTCTATTTTATTTCTATTTCAAAATCTGGAAAAGGTTGCTGTAATCGTCCGTCCAGAGCCTGGTTCGCCGCGTCATCGCGACGCCCTTCGATGCGTTCACGACCATGTCGTCGAAGCCCGGCGCCGGAGACGTCACCAGAACCCAGGTGGCGCTGAAGACGTCCTGCGATTCGTCTTCGTCGGTGTCCACGGTGCGGGCCGCCTTGCCCAGAACCTGGCTTTCGGTCCCCACCACCGGCTCGAGGTCCAGGTAGCGGTTGGATATGTGCACGGCCAGGATTCCATCGGGTCTCAGGTGGCGGAAAAAGAGTTGCATGGCCTCTTCGGTGAGCAGGTGCACGGGAATCGAATCGCTCGAGAAAGCGTCCACCGCCAACACGTCGAAATTCTCGGGCCGCTCGCGCTCGAGCGACAGGCGCGCATCGCCCATGGCAACATCGAGTTTGGCCTTGCAATCGGCCAGAAAGGTGAACTGGGGCGCTTGTCCCGCCGGCGGCTTGCTCATGCGCAGCACCAGCGGGTTGATTTCGTAAAACCGGTAGTAGTCGCCCAACCGCCCGTAAGACGCCAGCGTGCCTGTGCCCAACCCGATCACCCCCACGCGAATGGCGCGCCCGGTCTTCTGCTTGTCCCGGATGGCGATGCCCACCCCGGTGTTGGGGCCGTAGTAGGTGGTAGCCAGGTCGCGGCGCACCGGGTCCAGATACTGCTCGCCGTGGTTGATGGTTCCGTGGGTGAGCGTGCGCGTGGCGTCCAGTTCCGTGGCCGGTCCCGAATCCCTCACCTTGAGGCCGCCGTAAAAATTGCGCGTCATCAGGCGGTATCCGCTGGTGGCCTCCCGCATCCCGTACCCCATATAGCCCGCCAGGATCAGCGCCGCCAACTCCGTCCCGAAGGCGCCCCACTCGGCCCCCCGGCGAACCCAGCGCAGCTTCGGATCGCCCCGCAGAATGGCCAGCGCGAGCGCCGCGCCCAGCGCCAGGACGCACAGCAGCACGGCTTGATCGAACTCGTCGCCCGGCTGCCACGTCTTGCGAATCCAGGACGCCGCCATGTGCGCGGCCTCCACCAGCCGGCTCCGCCAGGCGTACGCCGTGTAGCCGCCCACCAGCAGCGTGACCACGCCGCACAGGAACTGCGGCGCGGGCAGCAGGTCGCGGATCCACGGCGGGTCCGGGTAGGTCCTCAGGACAACCACCGCCAGCGCGCCGCACGCCACCAGGGCCAGGGGCATCTCGTAGTAGGCGTTGAACAACAGCGGCGCCGCCAGCGCCACCAGCGCCCCGCCCAGCGCGCCGCCGGCCGACATCATCAGATAAAAGTGCGTCAGGTAGCGCGGATGCGGTTTGAGACGCGCCAGCTCGCCGTGGCAAGCCATGCAGCAGGTGAACAGCCCCATCAGAAACAGCGGCACGCCAATCTTGATGGGCACATTGCCGCTAAAGTCGGCGAACATCGAATAGGCCATGCTCCCCAGCGCCACCGCCAGCAACTGGAGGTACGGACTGCGCCGGTACCAGCCGCTGCTTTCGAAACACAGGATGAAGCTGAGCAGGTAGACGCTCAACGGCAGCACCCACAGGAACGGAATGGCGGCCACGTTCTGCGAGAGGTGGTTGGTCACCGCAAGCAGCAGCGCCGAAGCGCACGCGGGCAGCAGGAGCCACATCAGGTAGAGCCGGATCCCGGGCTTCTCGCCGGCGTCCTCTTCTTCTTCCTCCGCCGCTTCCGCCGCCGGCGCGGCGCCCGAGCGGAAGGCCGCGAATGCGCACAGCAGCACGAAGACGCAATATGCGATGGACCACATGCCGGCCTGCTGGCGGGAAGTGAATTGGGGCTCGAACAGGATCGGGTAGCTGAGCAGCGCGAACATCGAGCCGGCATTCGACAGCGCATAAAGCCGGTACGGTATGGCGCCCTTATAGCGGCGGGCATACCAGGCCTGCAAAAGCGGTCCCGTGGTGGAGAGGAGAAAATACGGCAGCCCCACCGTAACCGCCAGCAACGCCAGAATGTGCGTAATGGGCGCCCCGGGGCCGAGGGGCTTCCACTTGACGCTGGGATAAATGGGCAGCGCCGCCGCGCTGGCCAGCAGAAGGCATCCATGCGCGATCATCTGCGCGCGCGGCTTCAGATAGCGCACCACGGCGTGCGAATAGAGATAGCCCAGCAACAATACCAGTTGGAAAAACAACAGACAGGTGGTCCATACGGCGGCCGAGCCGCCGAACCAAGGAAGGATGATCTTGGCGATCACCGGCTGCACCTGGAAGAGCAAAAAGGCGCTAACCAGAATTGTTATGGCATACAGAAACATCGTCAGAAAAACCTCGCCGGCCGGACGGGAATTGCGTTTCCGTTTCCCGGCCCCAACCCCGGTCCCGTGAGTCCCATTTCGCTCGACCGCTCGATAACAGTCTGGCGAGCCGCGACCGTCAGGGAGCGGTTATTCCATGGCCATCCCCGACCGCACGCAGCCACTCCGGTAACCTTCTCGTCGGCTGCCAGGGCATGGATATGCTCCGCTCCCCGCGAAACGCCATGTGTTCGAAATTCTATTGAAGCACGAAAGGGGAACGGCTTAGGCGCCCCGCGCGCCTCGGCGAAGACTTCATGTTCCAGTGGAGCGCCGCGGAGATTTGCGCCGCCCCTCAGCCCGCCAACGCGTCCGCCAAATGAGGCTGGTAGATGCACCGCGGGTCTTCCGCCAGAAAATCGCCCGTAAAGGCATAGGCTCGCGAGCGCGATCCGCCGCAAATCTTGGTGTATTCGCAGAGACCGCACTTTCCGCCGCGCTGCGTGGTATCGCGCAGGCTGCGGAACAGGTCGGAATTCCGGTACACATCGGTGAGCGAGTCGCGCAGTACGTTGCCGCCGCTCACTGGAAGGAAGCCGCTGGGGAAAATCTCGCCCGTGTGGGAGACGAAAACAAACCCTTTGCCGTCGCTCACCCCGGCCGTGCGCCACGCCACGCCCCGCGCGCTTTCGTTCTCGCTCGCGCCGCCCTCCGCCCGGATGCGCTGCGCCACGTAACGCCGGTAGTGCATGGCTTCCGTGGTTTTCACGCCGAACGGCGCCGTCTTCGAGAGCTCGTACATAAACTCGAATACCCGCTCGTATTCGGGCGCCAGCAGGTCGTCGCTTTCTTCGGCGCGCCCGGTCACGATCAGGAAAAACAGGCTCCACATTTTGGTCCGCACTTCCCTGGCGATTTCCGCCACTTCCGGAAGGCGGCCCATGTTGCGCCGCGAAACGGTGGTTTGAAGCTGCGTATCGAGGCCTACATCCCGCGCGAGGCGCAGGGCGAACATGGCTCGGTCGAAAGTGCCGAGGATGCCGCGAAACTCGTCGTGGGTGGCGGCGTCCGGCCCATCCAGGCTGATGGCCATGCGCGTCACGCCCGCGTCCTTGAATCCCTGGATGGCTTCGGCCGTCAGCAGCGGGGTGGCGCTGGGGGTCACGTTGGTGCGCAGCCCCAGGCCCACGCTGTGGCGGATCAGGTCGTAGAGATCCGGCCGTTTAAGCGGGTCGCCGCCCGTGAAAACCATCAGCGGCTCGCCGAACGAGCGGATCTCCTCCAACAGGCGGTAACCCTGCTCCGTGGTCAGTTCATGAGGGTGGCGTTCGGATTGGGCGGAGGCGCGGCAGTGGACGCAGGCCAGGTCGCACGCCTGCGTAACTTCCCAGATCACCAGCATCGGGCATTGATCGAAGTTCATCGCTTTTCCACAGTTGGCGATGCACTTCAGTAACCAGCGTTTCCCTATTGAAAAATGGGGGAAATCGCTACACTTGGGTCGAGCGCGGGCGCTTCGCTGGGCTATATCCCCCAACGCCGGCCGCGGATTGGGGCAAAGGCCGGTGGTTGTTACGAGCCGCGACCGTTAGGGAGCGGTCGGCACGCTGTTACGAGCCGCAACCGCAGGGAGCGGTCGGTAAGCTGTTACGAGCCGCGACCGTTAAGGAGCGGTCGGTAAGCCCCAGACGCCGAAACGCCGGGTACAATAGAACCTTTCATGGCAACCCGCGGTCTCTTTATCACTTTCGAAGGCATGGATGGTTCCGGCAAGACCACGCAAATGCGCCGCCTCGGCGCCCGTCTGCGAGCCATGGGCCGCACGGTGCTCGAGACCGTCGAGCCCGGCGGGCCGCCGATCGCCGTGGAGATCCGGCGCATCCTGCTCGACGCGGCCAACCAGGAGCTCAGCCCCATCACCGAAGTCCTGCTCTATTTCGCGTCCCGCGCGCAGAACGTGGACCAGTGGATCGCGCCCGCCCTGGGCCGCGGCGAGATCGTGCTTTCCGACCGGTTCACCGATTCCTCCCTCGTGTACCAGGGTTACGGCCGGGGATTGGGCGCCGAAACGGTGGCCGCCCTGGAGCGCATCGCCTGCCGCGGCATCCGTCCCCATCTCACCCTGCTGGTGGATATCGACGCCGAATCGAGCCTGGCCCGCGCCCGCGCCCGCAACCTCGCCG
>JBEKPK010000019.1:0-32058 GCA_049520795.1 Bryobacteraceae bacterium | reverse complement strand
GGTCGTGCCCTTGAAGTAAACATCCGGGCCGGTCGCGCCGGTCGGCGGGTTTGTGCCCCAGTCCGCCGGCGGATAGGCGACGTAGGCGCCTCCCGAAATCAGCACCAGACCCAGCTTGTCGCGGCCGGCCGCGAACTGGTTGACGAAGTAGGTTGCGCCAGACTGTACGGCCGCCAACTCGTCTCCCATGGATCCCGACCGGTCGATCACCAGAACCATCACCACGTCTCTGCGGGCGGCCGTGGCTGTCGAGGTTACCGTTCCGTTGGAAAAACCGAGCATCCGCATAAATATCAGGGGGACCTGCACACTGGCCGCGATCGACACAGTCCGCTGCTTGTTGGTGTTGTCCTGGTAGATCACCACGCAGTTGCCGGAGTTGGTGTAAGTGATCTGCGATCCCGTGCCTGTCGGGGTTCCCGCGGTGGTCGACGTCGACCCCGTGCAATTGCTGTCGTTCAGATTGTACGCTCCCCAGTAACCACCGGCGCCGGTAACGATGTTGGCCCTGATGAATTGATCCGCCGCTAAGGTTGCCGCCGACTCCTGGGCGGACAGGGTCAGCCCGGCGCTCAGGGATTCGGCGGCGGCCAGGGCGGCTCCGTCCACGGCCGTTTGAAGCTTCACCTTGATGCCATACAGCATCGTCGCATCGATCGCGAGCCCTACCAACGGAATCATCAAAAACGCCATCACAATGGTAAACGTGATCAGGACGCTGCCGCCCTGCCGCTTCCGCCTTCGATTCGGCGGGCCGGAGGCCGGGCGCGGTCCGGTATCGGGCGGATTAGAATACCGCATATGCATAGTTGCCCCCAGTTGCGTATCCCCTAGCCCACGTACTCGAAAAAAACGCCTCCACCACATACACCGGTTGGCCGGATTGGTACCCGTCCGTGCCGTTCTCCTGCGGCGCCGGCAGCAGGTTGAAGGTGGCCACGTCGCTCGAGTCCGTTACGTAAGTGGTTGTGGCGACGTTGAAATTAGCATCCATATCCCCGGCGGGCGCCGTGCCGAGAGAGCTGGTTTTCAAGCTCGTATTGCCTTGCACGTATTGTTGCGTGAATACGAATTTCCCGTAGTTCGTGCATTTCGAAGTGTGTGACAGCGGAGACAAACTGCCGTAGGTGGAACCCGCCGAAGCGCAGACGCTGTTTCCCACATAGGTAAGAGTGGAAAAGACGATGACTCCGGTTCCCGAAGAGGTGATTGCGCCGACCTGCTGGGTTATTTGGGTGAGCATGGCGCTTGAGGCCGAACCGCCGCCGCTTGAGAAGTTGACCCCGCGGCTGTACATGCTTGCCAAATCCCGCGCCATTTGGGTGACCTGTTGTCCTCGGACCATGGCCGTTCCAATCCACATCGTGCCGAGCAGGAGCGGAAGCCAGACCGGAACCAGCAGAGCGAATTCCACCATGGCGCCGCCCCGACTTGTTCTTTTTCGATCGCTCATCGAGTTGCCCCCTACTGCGCCGGTATCACGTAACCTCCCGAGGATATGGGAGGCGCCTCCATCCGGTCCCAGGATACGGCGGTCATCACGATCGGATTGAGTGTGCCCAGCCCCGGCATAAGGACGGTGGGCAGGAGTGTTTTCGCCGAGAAGGATTGGACGGAAACTTCGACCAGGGGGAGCTGCCCGTCCGCCTGCATCCCGTTGCCGCCAACCACCCCGTCTTCATTCGTCAGCGTGCCGCTCGCGCTGACGAGATACCAATCCACATAGATACTGTTCCAGCCGTTCACGCCGGTCGCGGAGCCGGAAGTGGCCCCCAGTCTTCCAAAGGCGTTGCTCTGAACCACTTTCTGTATGGAGGCCCTCGCTCCCATGCCGGACATCGTCTGGCTGGTGACGGCATAGCGCACACCCTGCGCGACGGCGTACTGCAACGTCGACCGCGTGTACACCGCCCATGCGACGTTCAAGATGAGGAACAGAAACCCTAACAGCGGGAGCAGCACCAGCGTGAACTCCAGCATCTCCGACCCTCGCTGCCTTTGCTTGCGCAAACGAGACCTGTCTTTTTCACGGTTCCGCATGAGTGGCTCCCGATCGCGGGCCGTCCCCGGCAATTCGTTCTTGGCCTCTGGCGGAAGTCCTGGGAACCGGGGCGTGGTTCTGGCGGTGGCTTCCATTCGAACTCCGTACCCAGGCATGAGCGTTTCCAAGGCGAACCGGGGACCGGCCTTCCGGCCCGGGGATCGCGCGCGTCTCCAGTATCGAATATCACCCGGAGAACGCCGCCATCAAGTCGCCAAAGGTTAACGGGAATGGTTAGCCGGGGATATACCCGAGTGCGGGTCCTGCTAATGTGATATGTTGGGCCTGATCGGAGGCTCCTCTGATGGTGCGGGAGAGTGAGTAAGACGATGGCTCTCGACTTCGTTCAGGAACGTCACCAGGCCCACGCCTACCTCGACCGCCTGCCGCCCGAACAACTGAGCGCTGTTCGGGGGTTGCTGGAGACCATGCTCGATCCGCTGTCGCGAGCCATCGCTAACGCCCCTATCGAGGACGAGAAGATCGGCGCGGAGGAAGAGCGCGCCGTGGCCGGGGCTCGCGAGTGGTTGAAGCGCAACAAGCCGATTCCGCATGAGGAAGTGCTGGCCGAGTTCGGGCTTACCCTCGATGACTTCGAGAGAATGGGCCGCACGCCGCTGCCGCCGGAAGACAACGGCGCGGCCCAGTAGACCATGGCCAAGAAAATCGCGTGGACCGACCAGGCCAAGGCCGATGTTCGCGCCAACGATAGGCTGACCGCGATCCGGATACTGCACGGCCTGGCGCGCTTCATACAGGCCGAGGAGGGCGACGTCAAACGTCTTCGGGACATCGAACCGCCGGAGCTTCGTTTGCGCGTCGGCGCGTACCGCGTTCGCTTCCACGATCATGGCGATACCATCGAGATTCTCGCCGTTAAGCGCCGCTCCGAGGCCTACCGCTGAAAAATCGAGAAAAGGAATAGGCCTTGCGCCCTTGCGGCGCCGCCGGCCCTACGCCCAGGAGCGGGACTTGCTGAAGCGCGGGAAGACTCCTGGCGCACGTGGGGCTAACCGAATAGATAGACGACCTTGATGAGAGAGCTAGCGCAGGCCCCGCCGCTCAGCGATCTCGCGGTCGAGCTCGCGGCGATTGAGAAGTTTGCCGCCGGACGCCGCATATTCCTCGGCCAACCTCCGTAGTTGCTTGCCAAGCCTGGACCCGGGGCGGTCCGGCTGAGGGCGTCCGTTCTTCTCCGCTTTGGTCTTTGAAGATTTCACCACAACCCTATTCTAGAGCCCCTTGCTAAGATTTGATGTTGGGCTCAATCGGAGGCCGTATTGATTTCCATCCGCAGACAAATCGAGGACTCGGAGGTCCGGGTGGCGCGCTTCAAGGCCTTGCTGAACGCCTTCCTGGGCGTGACGGCCGTTCTCCCCAAGATGGTTGCGCCTGCCAGCCCGGAGGTATCGAAGCAGTGGCGGGAGGCTCTGGAGCGGACCACGGCGCCCTTGAAGGACGACGCCCCGGCCGAGGCGATCGACGAAGTCGGGAGGACCACCGTCGGCCAGATCGACGAAATCCGCCGCTCGAATCGAGCGGCGCTCGATGAATTCGATTCCATCCTGAAGAACGTGGTGGATACGGCCGCCGTGGCTCTCAGCGGCTTCAAGAGTCACGGCGAGCGGCACGAATCCAGTCTCACCAAACTGGCCGACGGCTTCGACGCCCTTTCCCGCGTGGAAGACGTCGCCGAGTTGCGCCGCCGGTTGCGCGACGATGTGGTCAAGCTCAGGCAATCGGTGGAAGAGATGCGCCGCGAAAGCGACGAATCGGTCCGCCAGTTCGCATCGCAGATTACGGTCTTCCAGCAGCGCATGGAGCAGGCCCGCAAAGGCTCCGAAGTCGACCGGCTCACGCTGTTGGGCAGCCGGCGGGTGGCGGAGACGTACCTGCAGAGGATCCCCAAACAGGAAGGGCCGGTCTGCGTCCTGCTGTTCGACATCGAGGGCTTTGGGGAGATCAACAAGCGGTATGGCCCGCCGTTTGGCGATAAGCTGCTGCAGGCTCTGGCCCATCAATTGAGCGACAAGTTTCCCGAGGAAGACGCGCTGTTTCGCTGGGGGGCCGACGAATTCCTGGTGATCGCCGAAGGGACTCTGGCCAAGCGCCTGGAGTGGTGCCGCGCCATTTGCGAGTCCTTCTCCAACAGTCACTACAGCACTTTCGAAGGCGGCGTCAAGCAAAGGGTGAGGGCCAACGTGGCTCTGGGGGGCGCGCAATACGTTCGCGGGGAGAGCGTGGAGAAGCTGTACAGCCGCGCGCGAGAGAACCTGGAGCAAGGCCGCCGGGGATTGCGCCCATGACGCCCTCCGGTCTGGAGCGGAAGCTCTCCGACATGATCGCCTTCCAATGCGTGCTGGTGGCGTTGCGCGGAGTGGGAGTCGAAGCCTCCGAGGAAATGCTCTGGCAGACCCTGCTGGCGGCGCTGGTGGACCAATACGGGTTCCGCCGGGTCTGGTACGGGCGTCGGACCGGAAGCGGGGTCCGGCCGACCGTGGTGGTTCCGCTCCGGGGGCCCGATCCGGAGGACCTGCCGATGGAAATCGACGAGGCCTCGCCGATCCTGCGCGGCGCCGATTTGGCGCTGCCCGTATCCGTGGAAGGCGACGTCGAGGGAATTCTATCGATCGAGGCCGGCGGCCCGCTGGCGCCCGAACGGGCCGAGCAGATGCCCATTCTGGCCTCGGAGGCGGCCACCATCCTGGGCGAACGGCGTTCCCGCCTGCGTTACGAAGAGGCGCTCAAACAGGCCAAATTGCAGGCCGAATCGGCCAACCGCGCCAAGAGTCTCCTGCTGGCCAACATGAGTCATGAGATCCGCACCCCCATGACCGGGGTGCTGGGCTTCGCCGACCTGTTGGCCGGTACCGGGCTCACCGCCGAACAGCGGGATTACGTCGAGACCATCCGCTCCAGCGGCGAAGCTTTGCTGGGCCTGATCAACGACATTCTGGACTTCTCCAAGATCGAGGCCGGAAGGCTGGAGCTGGACGCGGCTCCCGTGGATATCAGAAACCTGGTGGAGAAGGTTGTCGGCCTGCTGGCCGTGCAGGCGGCCGAAAAGGGCCTGCGTCTTTTTTTCACCATCGATCCATCCGCGCCGCGGACCATTCTCGCCGATGCCATGCGGCTGCGGCAGATTCTGGTGAATCTGCTGGGCAACGCGGTCAAGTTCACAGGCGCCGGCGAGGTCTCCCTGGCGGTGGCGGGTTCGGATGAAGGCGAACACGGCCAAATGGTGTTTGTGGTGCGCGACACCGGGCCGGGGATTCCCTTTGAACATCAGTCGCGGATCTTCGATTCCTTCAGCCAGGTGGACCCCTCCATCAGCCGCAAGTATGGGGGGACCGGACTCGGTCTGGCGATCAGCAAGTCGCTGGCGGAGCGGATGGGCGGCTCTCTATCGGTGGAGAGCGAACCGGGGCGCGGATCCGCATTTCGATTCGCCGTTCCGGCCCAAGCCGTGGAAAGGCGCCCGCCTCCGCTGGTGCGGAAGACCGCCGCGGCGGATGTTCCCTTCGCGGATTTGCCCGCCTTACGCGTGATCGTGGCCGAGGACCACCCGGTCAACCGCGAGTTGGCCCTGGCCTTTTTGAAGCGGTTGGGCTACCGGGCGGATTGGGCGGGCAACGGCGGCGAGTTGCTCGAACGCCTGGATCGGGACGCGTACGACGTGGTGTTCATGGATGTCCAAATGCCGGAGATGGACGGTCTGGAAGCCACCCGGCGCATACGCCGCCATCTGCCGCCCGACCGCCAGCCGCGCATTGTCGCCATGACGGCGGCGGCTTTCCCGGAAGACCGTGCCCGGTGCCTGGAAGCCGGGATGGACGACTACATCGCCAAGCCGGTCGACCTGATGGCGCTGGCCGAGGTCCTGCGCCGCGTCCGGCCTGTCACCGTCGCGTAGGGGCCGGGCACGCCCTATGAGCGCTAAGATAACGTTACCCAATCCATGTCGTCGCACCACCTGTTGTGGTTGGCATGGATTGAGTTGCCAACAGGTTGGGCGAATAGGCCCTTAAGTTAGCGCCAATGGGGCACGCCCGGCTGTGGAGTTTGTACATTTCCGAAGCCCGGAGGGCGAAAGACACTAGCCCACGGCGTGAGCCGTGTGGAATAGCACGTGAGAACGCGAGCCCCGGAACGGGGCGAAAGGCTGTTCTCTATAGAAACTCCGGGCCGGGCATGCCCGGCTGCGGTTCTGAGGAATGCATCACGCCATTGGCGCGCCGGCCTCAAAAATCCAGCGATTGAATCGTCTCGATGACGCGCGCCTCCGCACTCGTCAGTTTCTCCTCCAACGCCTCGCGCATCTCTTCCGGCGCGCAGGATTCTATGGTCTCCCTGGGGTGGCGTTGGCCGCGGTGGAGGATGGCCTGGAACATGAAATCGTCGGCCACCCGGCAGCTAAGTTGAACCAGGGAGAGCAGGTTGCGGCCGCTGGGGAGCCCGTGATGCTCCGCCGCGGTCTCGTGAAACATCTTCGGCAGCTCCCACGCCCGGGCGAGCAGCAAACCCGCCTGGCAGTGATTCATTCCAAACTCCACCTCTTCCGCCGCGATGATCTCGTCGACGGTTTCGAAAGCCTTTAGCGCCAGGACGGTGTACCGCTCCGTGTGCGCGGACAGCAGGCCGATCCGGCCCAGGTCGTGCATTGTGGCCGCGGTGTGCGCCAAATCCCCGGCTACTCCATAGAGGGGCGCCAATTCCAGCGCCACCGCGGCGCTGGCCGCGTTGTGCATCCAGAAGCGGCGCATCACCGGCGTCTTGGGAGCGTTGGCCATCATGGCGCGCATCGCCAGACTCGCCACCAGCGACTTCGAGCGCGCCATCCCGAGCAGCAATATCGCGCGCGACGGAACCGTGACTCTGGACTCGAAGCCGTACAGCGGCGAGTTCACCAGGGCCAGCACTTCCGAGGTGAGGACAGGGTCGGCTTCCACCAGGCCGGCGATCTCAGCCGTCGAAACGTCTTCCCGATCGAACGATCGCAACAGCCGGAGCACTACCGGCTTGAAGGGAGGCAGCTTCGCCAGGTCCCCCAGTTCGGCGGCGCCGGGTTTGTCGTATCCGAGAATCTCCGCGCCGACGTCCGGATCTCGATCCCTTTCGACAGCGGTTTTGTCCACCCACGAGCGGGCCGCCGATGCCAGCACATCGGCGCGCCTCCGCTTGTCTGGGAAGATGAAGCTGCCAATGGCGGACTTGAGGCGTGCAGCAAGGCTGAACATCGGCTGGACTGTCTTTTTTCTAGCTCCGCGCCTAACCGCGAGCGAGCCGCGAGCGCTTCCGCCACGGTATTCATCGGCTACGCCGCCGTTGATTTCTAGAGAAACTGCGCGAACCGCACAGGGCGCCCCTCTTAAGTCTACCGTTTCAACAAGTACGGTCCCGTGTTTTTCCCGTGGCGCAGGCTCTCAGCCTGCCGAATCGACATTCGTGTCGAGTTTTGTGCCCGGCCCTCCGCCATGCGTCGAGACGAGTCTCGACGCGGCAGCCTGAGAGGCTGCGCCACAGGCCGAAGGGACGGCTCGGCGAGGGCATCGCGCACAAAGTACTGGCGCCGAAAAGTACTTTTGCGGGCTTTTGCCGGTACGCCTGGATCTATACATTTCGCGGGAAGACGTCGATTCTTGAGACTGAGAGAAATGTCCAACGAAGTCCTGCATGGCGATCGCCGGGTTGACCGCAGATATGAACTGGAACTGCCGATCCGCTTCGAGTATACCGGCGCGCGGGACGAGCTCCACGTGGGAAGCGGCCTGACGGTTGATCTGAGCCGGGGCGGGGTCCGCATCGATACCCCCGTTCCGCCGCCGTTGCAGGCCAATGTGCAGGCCTGGATCGCATGGCCGTTCCTTCTGCAAGGCGTCTGCCCCCTGGAGTTGTTTGTCCGGGCGCAAGTCATCGGTTACTCCGAACGGGGAACCGTTTTGCGGATTTGCAGCTATGAGTTCCGTACGTGTGGAGAGCGGTCCTTCTGCGAGATGCCAGAGCGGTCCTTGTCCTCGATGGTCGCCTGAAGCCGTCCGCTATCCAAGGTGACGCCGGGTAGACTCAAGCCGGTCTGGCGGCGTTCCCGCTAGGGCGCGAGCAGAAATAAGGGCCTCACCCAGGGAACCAGCGGCGGGAGGCCTCCTCCCGGCGCCCGGAACAGGTCTTTCCGCAGCACGCAGCTTCCTTCGAGCGACCACGCCTCCACCCGGACCGTGCTCCGTTGCCGCTCGACGCGGTAGACTGCCGCGGCGCCCATGTCGGCTGCTAGAGCCGGCAGGGACCAGCCGCTCTGTTCGGTGGATACGCGAATGTCCCCGTCGCGGGAAACGCAGACCGTGCAGTCCTGGTATTGCCCGTCGGTGGCATGCACTGCCGTTTCCAGGATGTGCTCGGCATTCCGTAGAAGGGCTTCCACCCAGTTCTTATCGGCCGGCCGGGCGGGGATTCGAGTCTGTTTTCCGTCACGGCTTCACGGGCAAAACGGACAAAATCCTATGAACGTAGTCCAGGGTTTCGGGTATATTCGGTAAGCCATTGGCATCATTGATCTTGGATGGGCCCGCGTTGTATGCGCCCAAGGCTAACGGAAGGTCCCCGAAGCTGGTCAGCAGTTGTTTGAACAGGCGGGCGCCGGCGTCCACGTTTTCCTTGGGGTCGAATGGATCTTTGACTCCCAAGTCGGCGGCCGTGGCGGGCATCAACTGCATAAGCCCCATGGCGCCCTTGGAGGACACCGCGCACGGACGAAACCCGGACTCCTGCCTGGCTATTCCGCGCAGCAGGTCGGAATCGAGGTCTTCCCGTTTGGCGGCGTCCTCCACCAGCGCATCGATCTCCGCAGCGGGGAGCGGTGGGCAGTCCGTTTCCGCGGGCATTCCCGGATTTTCCGTTGGCCGGGAAGGAGGCCCCAACAGGAAGAAGGAACCGGGCGAGGCTTGGCCAACCTGCTTCGAGATGGAAAGGCGCTGGTTCGCCAGGGCCGATTGCATGGCCGCGACGGACTGGAGCTGCCGTCCGGCCGAGGCCGTTATGGCCTCTTTCGAGTCCGCCATGGCCTGTTTCGAATCCGCCGGCCGGGGCTCGTCACCGGCGACGCCCAAGGCCGCGGCCGCGAAAAAAGTCAGTAATGGGGCAACTATTCGCATAGAAAATATCCTCGAACTTCAGCCGCATTCCTCCGATTCCATATGTGGGAATAGGAAGTTCCCAGTGAGGATCGGCTATGGAAATCAATCCTTTGTCTCTAGTCAATCCGTTGACGCCGATCGATTCGGCCGCCGGGCTGGACGGCAACACGGAACAAACGCGGGCCGCGGTGACGGCAGTGAGGGCGCTGAACAAGTCGGAATTGTTCGGACAGGACCGCGAACTGCTATTTACGCGCGATAGCGACACGCGAAAACCGGTAATCCGAATCGTGTCGCGCACGACGGGCGAGGTTTTGGACCAGATTCCTCCGGAGCGGGTGCTTAAGATGGCAGCCGCGCTGGCACAACCTGGAAAGGACGGCTCCGCTGCATAATGTGGAAGGACGCCTACATTGAAAGCCGGGTGCTCTCGGCGGACCCGGTAGGATTGGTTTGCCTGGTGTACGGGCACGCCATCGACTCGATCGAAGAGGCCCGGCGGCGCCTGGCGGCCGGAGATATCGCCGCGCGTGCGCGAGCCATCTCGCGGGCCATCGCCGCCATCTCCGAGCTGCAAGGCTCGTTGGATCATGCCGCCGGCGGGGCTGTCAGCCGGCGACTGGAGGAATTGTACAGCTATATCCGGCGCAGGCTGACGGAAGGGAACATGCGGCAGAAGGACGCGCCCCTGGCGGAAGCGGAATCGCTGCTGAGAACCCTTGCCGAAGCCTGGAGCGCCCTGCGTGCGCCGCAAACCGAATCTCCCGCCGAGCATGCTTTTTCGGCGCCTCACGCGGGTCCCTGGATGGAATCGGACGCCGGTCGCGCGCATACCTGGAGCGCTTAGGGACGGATTTGTTCCCTTGCTGCGGGCCGGGCATGCCCGGCCCCTACGGCGCGGTGCAGGGGCCGGGCACGCCTGGCCCGTGGCGTTTGGGGAAGTAATCATCCTAGGGCTTCTGGGGAGCTTCCAGGCCCCGCATAACTAGCTTCCCTATCCCCAGGCCGCCGCCCGCCGCAAGCGACTGGGCGAACATCTCCTGCGCGTATTCCATCGCTGAGGACGAAGACTCGTCGTCTCCCGTTCCCAGCCAACCGCCTTCGGAATCCCGCATCGACTTGAGCATCTGGCCGATGAGCAGCGCTTCAAACTGGCGCGCGGCATCCGCCGTTTTCGTCTGCTCCTTCACGGACGCCGCGGACGGACCGCCATTGCTCGTGGCTCCGCCGGGAACCGGTTGAATCATAACGCCTCCTGTGCTGGGCGGGTTGGCAACCCGCCGCGGGTTTCCGACCTGCCCCACAACTTAAACGCCGCTCTATGCGCCGTCCACGCCAGTGACCATGTCGTTAATGGTGGCATCGATATATGACTGCGGCAAACCGTGGTCGTAGAGCCAGGCTACCTGGCCGGCGTTGATGAGCGTCCCGTTGGAGAGCTGCACCATTTCGTTGGGCTGCTGCTGCTGCACAACACTGCCCGGGGCCGTGAATTGGTCGCTTTGCACCACCGTTCCGCCCAGCATGGTGGCCACCGTTGCGGCAGTTTCGGGGGTGGCGAACCAGATCGGGTTCAGACTGTAAGAAGAGCCATCGGGCAACGTCTCGACGGGGTTGTCCAGAAATGGCTGGGAACCGAACACGGACTCCATAGTTGGCGCCGCGGTTGGGGCGGCGTCCTGCGCCGGGTCCTGCGCCGGGTCCTGCGCGGCGGCCCAATCGGCCGGCACGCCGGGGAAGATGGCCTGCAGGCCGGTCGCCGGGGTGGTGGCGGTGGATGCCGTGGCGGCGGCGACCGAGGTCGCCTGGCCGAGCGCCTCGCTAAAAGCGGTGGTGGCGTCGCCCGCCTGGGCCGTCGCCGTCGCTGCCACCTGCTGCGACGCCGTCGAAGAATCGAGTGTGACGATCATGCGGTATTCCTCCGGTATTCAAGAATTTCCATGGGTGTGGGGCAGGATGCAATCCTGCGGCGGGTTGTCAACCCGCCCCACAGCCGAACAGTTCCATGCGGTCTAAACACTAGATCACTTCCAGTTCCGCATCGATGGATCCCGCGCTCTTGAGGCTCTGGAGTATGGCGATGATGTCGCGCGGCGTCGATCCGATCGCGCCCAGCGCGCGAACCAGTTCTTCCACCGTGGCCCCCTCTTTGAGAACCAGGTTGCGGGCGGGGGCTTCCTTCACCCCAAGAGATACCTGGGGAACCACCTGCGTGGTCCCGGTCCCCATGGGGTTGGGTTGGGAGACTTCCATGGTGGTCTGGACCTCCACGGTCAGGCTGCCCTGCATGATAGCCACCGGAGCGATGCGCACATCCTTGCCCATCACGATGGTGCCGGTGCGTTCATTCACGACGATACGCTGGGGCCGGTCGGGTTCGATGGTCAGGCGCTCGATTTCGGCCACGAACTCGGTGGGTCTTTTTTGATAATCCGGCGGCAGCTCGACGGCCACCAGAGCGGCGCTTTCGGCGTGCGCCACCGCGCCAAAACGCTTATTCAGCGCCTCGGCGATGCGCATCGCCGTGGTGAAGTCGGCCTGCCGCAACTGGAGCCGAAAGTCGCCGGCGATCTTGGCCGATGGCGACGGGCGTTCCACGATGGCGCCGTTGGGCAATCTTCCCACGGTGGGATGGTTGACTACCTGGGTGTTGCCCCCCCCGCCGGCCGCGTAGCCGCCCACCACCGCCGGGCCTTGGGCGATGGCGTAGACCTGCCCGTCGGGCGCCTGCAAGCCGGTCATTAACAGGATCCCGCCTTGGACGCTCGAGGCGTCGCCGATGGCCGCTACGGTCGCGTCGATACGCGAGCCGGGCTGCGCATAAGGAGGCAGCGTCGCGGTGACCATTACCGCGGCTGTGTTTTTGACCTGAATCGAGGTGGCGGTCACGTCGAGCCCCATGCGTTCCAGCAAATTCGTCAGGCTCTGGGCCGAGAACACCGTCTGCCGGCGGTCGCCGGTGCCGTTCAGCCCTACCACCAGCCCGTACCCCATGAGCTGGTTGTCGCGGACTCCCTCGAGCGAGACCAACTCCTTCAGCCGGGTTGGCGCCCCCGCTCCTTCCACGACCAGAGAGATCAGCAAAACCGAAATCGCGAGAAGCCGTGCCATTGTTGTTTCCTAAAAGGGAAGCAGTCCCAGTAACACGCGGTACAGAATGTTGGGCCGGCGCACCACGTCGCCCACCACGCCCTTGCCGTCGATCTTCAGTTCGAGCTGGGCGATCTGGACCGACTGAATGGTATTGGCAACCAAATCCACCGGACGTACAATGCCGCGCACCGTGACCGTCTGGTGCTCGGAATTCACCCCAACCTCCTTGCTGCCCTCGACTACCAGATAGCCATTGGGCAGCACGTGGGAGACTCGCGCGCTCAATGTCGTGGTAAGTTGCGTCGACCGGCTGGTGGTTCCTTCTCCGTCCAACTGGGTTTGCGTTGTGGCGCCGGCGAGGTTTTGCAGGGCGCCGGTGGCTTTCGGCACTCCGCCCGCCGCGGTGATGGCGCTGCTCACGCTCGACTGCCGCTGGGTTTTACTGGTTCCCTGCACCACGGCGGAGGCGTTCTCAGCGACCACGATGGTGATCAAGTCGTCAATCTGACTGGCGCGCACGTCGCTCCCCAGCGCGGTCAAGCGCGAAGCCGGCGTCCACAACGACCCGGGCGACGGCTGCGCCGCCTGCGACTGGGGATGGCTGGTGGCCTCCTGGATATACCGGTCGAGCGGGGTCAATTGCGGAGTCTTGACCTTTTTGTCCTTGGCCGGCAGGGCTCCCAGCGCAAACGCCGAAATGAGCATCCATCCTATCAAACGCATTTCAATTCCCATGGGCGCGCCCGGCGTCGAGAAGCGCTTTTCCCTTGCCGGTAATGCGCGCTTGAAAAAGCTTGTTGCTGGTCATGTTGCGAATGGCGATCATGTCGCCGGAACGGCCGCTCGATTCCGCCTTGCCCGTCAACAGGAGACGCGCGGCGCCGCTTCGAACCTCGACATCGACCATTTCCCCACGGCTCACATCGGGCACGGCGATGAGCTGGGCGACCCGGATTTCCGATCCCGCGACCAAATCCCTCGACATCTCCCGTCCGGCGACTTCCTCGATGGATTGGGCCACTTCGCCGGCGACCGGGAAGCCCTCCACCGTCTCCACGCGAATCTGGGCCGCGCCGATGGGCTCTCCCCGCTTGAGATACTCGGCGGCCACCACCCGAGGCTGGCGCGCCGAGATGGCGACCCTGGCCCAGATGGAGAAACGATGGTTATCGCCGTAAATGACGCTGCCGCGCCAGGTGACCGGCGTGGGCGAGGAGAGCAAGGCCGGGCGCCCGAGATCCTCCCGCCGGAATTCCAGCCGGCCGCGAGGAACGGGATCCGCGCTGGTTTCGACGATTTCGATCCGCGCGTCTTTCAATGCCAGCGTCCGGCGCATTTCTTCCAGTACCTTGTCGCGGTCCAGGTTTTCCATCTTTCGTTCGAAGCACGCGTCACTCGGGGAGCCGGCCTCCAGACCATAGCGCTTCGCCAGGGCAGCCAGTTCGTACCAGCGGAACACCCTTCGCACGCCCGGCATCGGCGTCAGCGCGACGGGCGTCTCGGGATCCAGTTGGCCGAAGGCGGGGAGGGACGCCGCGAGATCGCCGGCGACGATGTGTTCTCCCTCCACCGCCAGGCATTTTGGGGCTTGCGCGGGAGCAAAGCGCGCAAGCCACAGCAGCGCCACTAAGCACCTGAGGGTCATCTGGAAAGATTGTTGACCTGCTGATACATGTCGTCGGCGGCCTTGACCACCTTGGAATTCGCCTCATAGGCGCGCTGCGCCACGATGAGGTTCACGAACTCTTCCACGATGCTGACGTTCGATTGCTCCTGGTATCCCTGGAGCAGCGTGCCCAGGCCCTCCTGTCCACCGGGGTTCGCCACCACCGGTTCCCCCGACGCATCCGTGGGCAGGTACAGATTCTGTCCAATGCTATTCAGACCCGCGGGATTCTGAAACCCGGCGATCTGAATCTGTCCGGCGCGCTGGGCCGCGGTCTGCCCGGGCAGGATATAGCTGACCGTGCCGTCCGTCGCGATGGTGATGGACTGAGCGGCCGCTGGAATGGTGATCTGCGGTTCCACGGGATCGCCATTGGCTGTCACCACGTTCCCTTGGGCGTCGAGCTGGAAGGAGCCGGCGCGCGTGTAGGCGGTATCGCCCGTGGCGCGCTTCACCTGGAAGAAGCCGTTTCCCTGAATCACCAGATCGAGGGGGTTGTCCGTTTCCGTGAAGTTGCCTTGCGTGAAAATGATCTCGTTGGAGGCAGCCCGCGTGCCGAGACCGAGTTGCAATCCGGTCGGCACGGTGGTCTGTTGTCCGGCGGAGGCGCCTGGCTGCACCATGCTCTGGTAGAGCAGATCCTGAAACTGCGCCCGGCGGGTCTTGTAACCGGCGGTATTGGCGTTGGCCAGATTGTTCGCGATGTTATCCACGTTGAGCTGCTGAGCAGTCATCCCGCTGGCGGCGCTGTAAAGCGCTCGGATCATATCGATACCTCCCTAATTCTTCGACCTGAAACGCATGGCTAAGAGCCGACCTTGGCAACCTCTTCGATAGCCTTTCGATTCATATCCACGCCCATCAACACGGCTTTTTGCAGCATTTCAAACTGCCGCATGACGCCGACCAACCGCATGGCGGCTTCGGGCACCGCTACATTCGAACCCTCGGTCTGCCCTTGTTCCACCTGGACATTGGCCGCGGCCACCGGGGGGTTCTTGGCATCGTCGTTCAGGAAGCAGGCCCCGCTCTGCTTTTTCAGCGAGTCGGTGGACTTGAAATCGACCACCGCCAACTGGCCCAGGGTGGCGCCGTCCTGCCGCACAGTCCCGTCCTTGTCGATCTCCACGGGCTTGCCGGAGGTCACCGCCAGCGAGCCGCCGCCAGTCGCGCGAACCGGGTATCCATCGCCGGTGACCAGCTCGCCGGATTTGGAGACGTGCAAGCTGCCATTGCGCGTGTAGAGGACGCCGCTGGGGCCGTTGACCGCCAGAAAGCCGCGGCCGGAGAGAGCTACATCGAATGGGTTGCCGGTCGGTTGCAGCGGCCCTTGCGAGAAATCGGTCCACTGGCGCTCGATCTCGGGCGAGGTGGAGGCCGATCCGTCCTCCGCCGAACCGGATGCGTCCGCGCCGACGTAGAGGCCGTAGAATTCGCTGTCGCTCTTGTATCCGCTGGTGCCCGCGTTGGCGAGGTTGTTGGCCAGCAGATCGAGCGATTGCATTCGCGATCGCAGGCCGCTTGCAGCCGACATGGCTAACGGGTCCATAGTTGGTTCCGGCGGGAACGGTGCAAGTTGATGGCCAAGAGTTTTCGAGAAATGTCTCGAAAAATGGGCCGCATCGGCCGATATTTGCGATTAGGAGTCGATTATCCGATGTCAAGATCTTGACGACGCCGCTTGACAGTCAAAACCGCAACACTCCTCGGAACCGCTCATACCATTGAAATGAAGCGGGCCGCGCTTTGGCGAGTGATCTGCAATTCCCGGCGGCGTGACCTCGACGAGCCCGGTAACCGCTGCGCGCTGCTTTGACGCCAAAGCCGCGGCCGTCTATCAACCGGGCGCATCGGTCGAGAGCGGCCAACCGACTTTTGGGGACTATCTGTCGAGGGGCGTCGACGATTCGGAGGAGTTGCCGGCCCAGACCGGAAAAGCGCCTCGTCCAAGGAGTTCATCGAGAGGCTCCCAGACGGAATCCGCGGAGCGGAAAGCGGACGATGGGAACGGGGCCGCCGGTCTGGCTTCGCCCAGCCAGCCGCCGGCAGCCCGGCCAACGCCGTTCTCGCTCGGGGCGCCGTTCTTTTATAACGGGTTTCTGGCGGGAAACGGCGGCGCGCCGCCGCCCCAGGCCGCCGCCAAAAATGACGCCGAGGCGGCCGAGCCCCCGGTGGAACGGCCCGGTCTTTCGTCGGCCAGTCCAGGGCGGCTCGCGGCCGCGCGGGGGTCGCTCTCTCGCAGTTTCTCTCCGGCCAGCCAGGAATTTCTGCAAATGGCTCTGGCCGGTCCTCTCACCGGCGCCGGCATATATGTTGGCGGGCAGGACGTTCCCCGGCCGGGCGCTTCAGCAGCGACGGCCTCTTCGGGGGCTTCGGGCGGAAGCGCCGACGCCGTGGCCGGGACGGATCGCAATTCGACGCTGCCGCTTCCTCAGGCGGCCGGCGACTCCAGCGTTCCGTCGGCGGCGCGGGACGCTACGCCGGCGCCGGACGACCTGGCGGTTGCGATAAAGGTGGAGCCGCGGACCGACGCGCACGCCGGCGGCACGAACCAGGACGCTTTCGGCGCTGGGGAGCGAAATCCGTTTCCAAGAGACGTCCAGCCGGCGGATCCGCACGACGCCGCGGACCAAGCCCCCGCTCAAAGCGCATCGGCGAGAGCGGGCCTGTGGGCGCTTCGAGAGGTCTCCTCGCAAAGCGCCTCCCCAGAGGCCGTGGAAGCGTCCGGCGCGCCCGTGAAGGACATCGCGCCCACGGCTCTTCACGCCGACTCCAGTCCTCAAAAAGCGCCCGGGCCACTGAAAGACCTTTCGATACAGGTGGGACAGACGCCGCAAGAAAAAGTGGAGCTTCACCTGACGGAGCGCGCCGGGGAAATGCGCATGGCAGTACGGGCCGCGGACCCCGAGATGGCCCATACCTTGCGCCAGGCGCTTCCCGAGCTGGTCAACCGGCTGGAGGAAAACGGCTTCCGCACGGAGGGCTGGCGTCCCGCCGGAACCGTCAGCGAAACGGGTCCTTTGAGAGAGACGCGGGAAAGTTCGTCCGGCTCGCGCGGCGGCGATCCGCAACAGCAATCCGGCTGGTCGCAGCAACAAGGCGGGCAGCGCGGCCATAGCCAATCCGACCGGCCCAAGTGGGTCGCGGAACTCGAAAGCAGCCTTGAGGGCGGCGAAGAAAGATAGGGAGAAAAGCATTATGGCTTCAGCGATTAGTTCCATCGTCGGTTCCGCTCCAGCGGCCGGCGCAACTTCCAGTGCGGCCGCCGCATCGAGCAGCTCGGCTCCCACCGAGCAGATGTTCCTGCAGTTGCTGGTCGCTCAGATCCAGAACCAGGACCCCCTGAATCCCGCGGACAGCATGCAATTCGTGACTCAGCTCGCGCAATTCAGCGAGTTGGAGCAGGTTATGGGAATCCGGCAGGACATCGAAACGGATTTCACTCCCGCCAGCGGCGCCACGACGGCCGCAACGGCGGCCTCCAACACGGCTTCGACGACCGCGTCAACGAATGCGTCGACCACGGCTGCAACGCAGTCAAGTTCCAACGACTAAGAAACGAGGAATAACATCATGATGACCGCATTATCTACCGCGCTCACCGGGCTTGACGCCGCCTCGACGGCCGTGAGCATCGTCGGCAACAACCTCGCGAACCTGAACACCACCGGTTACAAGGATGAGTCGGTGCAGTTCTCCGACATCATGAGCCAGGCGCTGGGATCGGGCTCGACCGACACGCAGATGGGCATGGGAGTCGGCCCGGCGCAAACCGTCACGTCGTACACCCAGGGCGCCATCCAACAGACAAGCGGAGCTTATGACGCCGCCATCAATGGCGAAGGTTTCTTTGTCGTCCAGGGACAAAACAATCAACAGCTCTTCACGCGCGACGGCGCCTTTTCCCTCAATTCCACCGGGGGTCTGGTGACAGCCGGCGGGGACGCCGTGCAGGGCTGGAACATGGCGGGCGGGGTGGTGAATACGAATTCGCCGGTCGAAGACATCGTCGTACCGGAAGGCGGGACCATGGCCCCCGTGCCCACCGCGAACATGTCCCTCACCGTCAATCTGGACTCCGCGGGCGCCCTCGGAGCTTCATCCGGCACATACTCCACGCCGATCCAGGTGGTCGATAGCCAGGGGGGCACGCATACCTTGACCGCTACTTTCACCATGACCGGAACTAATGCGTGGAGCTACGCAATCACTGTTCCGGCGGCGGACCTGACGAAAGGCGGCAGCACCACCCTGGCCACCGGCGCGCTCACATTCGACGGTACGGGCCAATTGACCAGTCCCGCCGCCACAGCTTCGCCCATCGCCGTCAAATTGGCGGGATTGGCGGACGGCGCATCCGACATGACCATCAACTGGAACCTGTACAACGGCAGTCAGGGGATGCTGACGCAGTTCGATCAAGCCAGCAGCGTTTCCGCCGCCACTCAGGACGGCATCCAGGCCGGACAGGTCAACAACGTGAGCCTCGCAAACGGAGGCCTTATCGTCGCGACTTACTCCAACGGGCAACAAGTTACCGTGGGGCAGGTGGCATTGGCCGGCATCTCAAACCCGGAATCTCTGGTCGGAGTCGGCGGCAATAATCTGCAGGCGACAGCCGCAACCGCGGTCCCCGCCATCGGAACAGCCGGCACAGGCGGCCGCGGGCAGATCATGGGAGGGTCTCTCGAGTCCTCCACCGCCGATGTCGCCACCGAGTTCACCAACCTGATCTCCTATGAGCGGACCTATCAGGCGAACTCCCGCATGATCACGACCTCGGACCAGATGATACAAGACCTGATCGGGTTGATCCGCTGATGCTGGCGACGATGAAGCCCGATCCATTGCAATCCAAAGTGGGACAGACCATCGCCTTTTGTGGTCTGTCAGGGTCAGGAAGAACGCCGGCGGGGACGCCGGCGTGGCAGGCCGGAGGCCCGCTCTACGGCGGGGGCAAACGCTGATGGAAGAGATTCGGCAGGCGCTGGGCGTGTTAATCGCGCTGGGGGTTCTCGGCGGCGCCCTGTGGTGGCTGCGGCGGAAAGGGCTCGCCCAGTTCACGCCGGGCGCCCGCAGCGGAGGAAGAACCAGATGCATGAAAGTGGTGGAGCGTCTGGCGCTCACTCCCCAGCATTCCCTGCATCTGGTGCGGGTGGGGGAGCGGACCATCCTGGTGGCGGCGTTTCCGGGAGGCTGTTCGCGGGTGGATTCGAGCCCGGAAAGCGCCGAGGAAAGGGTGGCCAGCCGATGATCCGTCCCATGCGGGCCATGCCGGCGCTCCTGCTCGCCGCGTCGGCTCACCTGAGCGCCGCGGCCTCATCCAACAACTCCCTTTTCGGCATCAACATGAGCAAGAACGGCGACTCCGTCAGCGTCCCGATTCAAATCGTGATTCTGCTGACCGTGCTGACGCTCCTGCCGGCGGTAGTCATGTCGATCACTCCTTTTCTGCGGATTTCGATCGTCTTGCACTTTCTCCGGCAGGCGCTGGGGACTCAAACCGTGCCCTCGAACCAGGTGCTGCTGGGGCTTTCGCTCTTCCTCACGATTCTGGTCATGCAACCGGTAGCCACGGAGATGTATCGACAGGGCTGGGAGCCGCTGCAGAAGAACGAGATCACCTCTTCGCAAGCGTTTGACGCGGCGACGCAGCCGCTGAAAGTTTTCATGACGCGGTTCGCCCGGGAGAAGGATGTGGCGCTTTTCCTCGGGCTTTCCCATCTCCCCGCTCCCCGAAGCGCGGCCGACGTGCCGCTTCAGGCGCTGATCCCGGCCTACATCCTCTCGGAATTGAAGGCGGGGTTCCAGATCGGCGCGGTTCTGTTCCTTCCCTTTCTGATCATCGACATCGTGGTGGCTTCGGTCACTCTGTCCATCGGCATGATCCAGTTGCCGCCGGTCATGATCTCGGCTCCGTTCAAGATCCTGCTGTTCGTGCTGGCCGACGGTTGGAACCTGGTGCTCGGCTCGTTGATGAAGGGATTCTACGCATGACCCCCGAGTTCGTCATTCAGATCCTGCGCGAGACGCTGATGACGGCGTTCTGGCTGGCGGCCCCGCTGTTGGCCGTGGGCTTTGTCGCGGGCATTACCATGAGCCTCATTCAGATCGTCACCTCCATCCAGGACAGCGGGTTCAGCACCATTCCCCGCCTGTGCGCTTTCCTGACCACTTTCATTGTGGCCATGCCCTGGATGCTCCACAAGCTCACGGCGTATACCACAGCGATCCTGGGGGATCTCAGCCGCTATGCACGGTGAGTTGGCGCTATCCACGGCCGGTCTTCTCGGGTTCCTGGTCACGCTGGCGCGCGTGGCCGGCGTATTCGTGTTCGTGCCCATGCCCGGCCTGAAGTCCGGATTCGAAGCGGCGCGCGTGGTCCTGTCCTTCACCGTCACGCTGGCCCTGTTTCCGTATTGGCCCCAGGTGAATGCGGGGGTTTCCGCGGGCCTGCTGGCGGTTTGGATGGTCTCCGAAGCCGCTCTGGGGATAGGCATCGGTCTGGCGGTGGCGTTCGCCGTGGAGGCCATCAATGTAGCCGCTCAAGTGATGGGTCTCCAGGCGGGCTACGCCTACGCCCAAACCATCGATCCGGCGACGCAGGCCGATTCCGCCGTGCTGGTGGTGCTCTCGCAACTCGCCGCGGGACTGGCTTTCTTCGCCACGGGTCTCGACCGGGATGTGCTTCGCGTTTTCGCGGGCAGCCTCATCTCCGTTCCGGCGGGATCTTTCACGATCTCGCGGGGAGCCGCCGAGCCTTTGCTCGCGGCCGCCGGCGTCATGTTCTCGGCGGGGGTAAGGCTGGCTATGCCGGTTATCGCCGTCCTCGTCATGGTGGACCTCTCGCTGGCCCTGCTCGGCCGCATCAACGCCCAGTTACAGCTTCTCACCGTGGCCTTTCCCATCAAGATGATGCTGGCATTGACCATCTTCGGGTGGATACTGTTCCTGCTTCCGGGAATCTTGCGAAACACCATGGGCGCCACTTTCTCGGCGGCGAAAGGATTGCTTTCGCGATAGTCATGGCAAGCCAATATCCCACAACCGGCGCGCGCGGGCGCCTGGAATCGGCCGGCTGATATGGCGGAAAAGGACCAGAAAACCGAGCAGCCGACGCTGCGGCGAATGAAAAAGGCGCGCGAGGAAGGCAACTTCCCCTCGGCGCGCGTCTTTGTCGGCGCTCTCCAGTTTCTGGCTTTCGTGGCGCTGCTGCGCTCCTGGGGCCTCACTTTGCTCGGCGCAATTCACAAAAGCATGGCCACCCTGTTGCGCCATGCCCTGGGGGACGGTCTCGATCCAGCCTTCATCCTCGGTCTGGGCCTACAGTTCGGGAGGGAAACCCTCATGCCGCTGGCCATCATGGGCGGCGTCCTCATGGGAGTCACGCTGGCGGCGCAACTCATGGTTACGCGCATGGGCTTGAGCGTGAAGAAGCTCACCCCGGACTTCAAGCGTCTTAACCCCGTCACCCGCCTTCGCGAGTTGCCCCGGCAGAACGTGCCGGCGCTGCTTCAGGCCGCCGTCATGCTGCCCGTTTTCGCATGGACCGTGTACGTGTTGTTGCGGGACGACTTCGAAGGGTTCCTTTCCCTGCCCCTGAAGAGCGTATCGGTGGGCGCCGCCCAGGTGGGCGGCGCCATTCAGACGCTGCTCTGGAAGGCGTCTTTCGTGTTCCTTGTCTTCGGGGCCGTGGATTTGTTCCGGCAGAAGCGGCGCTACCAGCAGGACATGAAAATGAGCAAGCAGGAGATCCGCGACGAATTCAAAGAGGTGGAAGGCAACCCTCTGATGAAATCCCGGATCCGGCGCCTGAGGCGCGATATGGCGCGCCGGCGCATGATGCACGAGGTCGCCAACGCCACGGCCGTAGTAGTGAACCCGACCCACTACGCGGTCGCGCTGAAGTACGCCATGCAGGCGCAAGGCGCTCCCGTGGTGGTCGCCAAGGGGAAGAACTACCTGGCCCTGCGGATCAGGCAGAGGGCCATCGAGAACCAGGTGCCGTTGATCGAGAACCCGCCGCTGGCGCAGGGTCTTTACAAATCCGTCGAAGTCGGGCAGGAGATACCCGCCCAGTTCTACCGCGCGGTCGCGGAGGTTCTGGCGTACATTTACCGGTTGATGAACGGCAGGTTGCCGGCCTAGAGAGCGAAAGGAGCACAGACGTTGGCGCAGAGCAAGGCAGTGGCGTTGCATCAGTTCCCCAGGCTGGAAGCCGCCACGTGGCGGGAAATCGGCGTGCCTCTGGCGGTCCTGGGCATCGTGATTGCCCTCATCACGCCTGTCCCCAGCGTCTTGCTGGACGTCCTCATCGTCACCGACATCATGATGTCCGTGGTGGTGATGATGGTGGCCATCTACATTCGGAAACCGGTGGAATTCAGCGTTTTTCCGACCATGCTGCTGCTGCTGACGCTCTTCCGCCTGTCGCTCAACATCTCCTCCACCAGGCTGATCCTGATGAACGGAAACACGGGAACGTCCGCGGCCGGCGAGGTGATTCAGGCGTTCGGCAATTTCGTGGTGGGCGGCAACTACATCATCGGCGCGGTCATTTTTCTGGTCCTGATCGCCATCCAGTACGTGGTGATCAACCACGGAGCGGTCCGCATATCGGAAGTCACCGCGCGATTCACCTTGGATGCGCTGCCTGGCAAGCAGATGTCCATCGATTCGGACCTCAGTTCCGGGCTGATCGACGACAATGAAGCGCGCCGCCGCCGCAAGCAACTCGCCAACGAGGCCGAGTTTTACGGCGCCATGGACGGCGCGTCGCGCTTCACCCAGAGAGACGCCATCGCCAGCATCATTATCACTTCCATCAACATCGTCGCCGGTTTCCTGATCGGGGTTTTGCAGCACGGCATGGACCTCACTCACGCCATTCAGACCTATACCGTACTCACCATCGGCGATGGCCTGGTTACGGTCATTCCGGCGCTCATGATTTCCATATCCGGGGCCCTGATCGTGACGCGCGCCAGTTCCGACGAGCGGCTCGGGACGGACGTCCACAAGCAGCTCTTCGGCAGCGCGCAGCCGCTCTTTCTATCGAGCGGCGTGCTGCTGACGCTGTCCGTGTTTCCAGGGCTGCCCACGTTCCCATTCCTGGCGCTGGGAGCTGGTCTAGGGGTCTTCGCCTGGAACATTCAAAAGAAAAAAGGCGCTGTCCAGAAAGCCGAAGCCAAGGCCAAGCCCGCGTCTGCCTCCGACAATCTCGAGAGCCTCCTGCGCGTCGAGCCCCTGGCCGTCGAGGTAGGGCTGGGGCTGGTGCGGTTCGTCGCCGGCGGCCAGGAGTCTCCGCTCATCAAGCGGATCGGCGGAATCCGGCGGCAACTCGCCGGCGAGCTGGGCTTCCTGCTGGGGCCGGTGCGCATCGTCGACAACACCAGCCTGAAGTCCCACGAGTACGCCATTTCGATAAAAGGAGCCGAGGTGGCGCGTTATGAGCTGCCGGCGGGATGCGAACTCGCCATTCCGGTCGGAAAGGCCGATCCCCCTCCGGCGGGCAGGCAGACGCGGGAGCCGGCCTTCGGCATGACCGGATGGTGGGTCCCCACGGACCAGGCGGAGCGCGCCCGGCGAAACGGCTTCACCGTCGTGGATTCGGTCAGCATCGTGGGAACGCACCTGGCCGAAATCGTCCGGCGGCATGCCTATGAGCTGCTGACCCGTCAGGATGCCAAGAAGATTCTGGACCGAGTGGCTGCCGAACATCCGAAGGTGGTGGAGGATTTGGTCCCCAAACTGCTCCCACTCTCGGCTGTGCAGCGCGTATTTCAGAATCTCCTCCGGGAGAGAGTTTCCATCCGCGACGCGGTGACCATTCTCGAGGCCCTCGGCGAGTCCGCCACATCCACCCGAAACCCGATTCTGCTGACCGAGTATGTGCGACAGGCGATGCGGCGGCTGGTGGTAAAGCCTTATCTGAACGCCAACGGGGAGCTTCCCGCCTACGTCCTGGACGCGTCCACGGAACAAGCCGTGGAGAGCGCCATCGAGCATGGAGAACAGAACAGCCATTTGAACCTGAGCCCGGCTGCGATCCGCGATGTTCTGCGCCGGATCAGTCTGAAAACCGGCTACCCGGAGACTCCGGTTGCGGTTATCTCCAGCTCCGGCTCGCGCTATTTCTTCCGCCAGATCGTGGAACCAACCATGAGAAACGTCTTCTTCCTGTCGAACAATGAGATACCGATCGAAACCAAAGTCGTGTCCCTGGGGGTGATTCAATAACATGGCGACCGCCGCAAACAATTCTCAACTCTATGTCAAGTCCTATTTCGCCGCGTCCATCGAAGAGGCGATGAAACGAGCTCGCGTGGAACTGGGGCCGGAAGCGCTCCTGCTCAACATGCGGGAATCGCCGCCCGAGGGCCGTCACCTGGGAGAATGCGAAGCGGTTTTCGGAACCCGGCCCGCGCCGGCGCTCCCGAGATGCATCCCGGAGGCCGCCGCCTATCCGGCGGCGGATATTCGCCAGCGCGTCAAGGATCTGCGCCTCCGCTCCGCCCGAATCGCGCGCGGACGGAACCGCACGAGCTACGATCTGCTGTCCGGCAGCCTTTGCGCGGCCGGTATTACCCGGGCGCTGGCCGATGAGATCGAAAGCGCCGTTCATCAGCGTCTCCGCAGGCGGGAAGTGGTCGAAATCGGCCGGCCCGGTTGCGCGGCGGGATGGAGCGCCGACGTGGTGGTTCAAGAGACGGTCGAGGAGCTGGAGAGCCGCTTTGAGGTAGCCCCCGAGATCGGCAGGATCGCAGCCCTGGTGGGACCCGCCGGCTCCGGGAAGAGCAGCGCCCTGGTGAAACTGGCGGTGACGCGCGGGCTGATGGCGCGGCGTCCGGTGCGATTGCTCTCGATTGACAACTATCGCATCGCCGCCGCCGACCAGATGAGGACCTACGCGGCCATATTGGGCGTGCCCTTCACGTTGGCCGAAACCACGCTGGCCCTGGCGCAAGCCATCGACTCGGCGCCCCCGGAAACCCTGCTCCTGATAGATACGCCGGGTTACGCGCCGGCCTCGATGGAGGACTCGGGACGGGAACTGGCGGCGTTCTTCGAGAACCGTCAGGATCTTGACACCCACCTGGTTTTGACGGCGTCGATGCGGCAAGCCGACCTGGATCGATCCGTCGACTTGTTCCGGGCGTTCCAGCCGGCTAAGCTGCTCTTCACCCGCCTCGATGAAACAGACTCAACCGCCGCCATGTTTTGCGAGGTAGCGAGGACTGGTCTGCCCCTTTCCTTCCTTTCCACCGGCCAGGTGATACCCGAGGATCTGGAAGCGGCCACCAAGGACCGGATCACCCCGAGCCTGGTACGAAGATTGCCTGAGGATCTTGAGGCGGTAGCCTAGAAGACCCATGACGGCTGCGTCCGCGCAATATCAATACGGGCTTGGCGACGACGGGGCGTTGCAGCGGGACGCTCTGGTTCTCCAATATCTCCCGCTGGTGCGCATGATCGCGAAGCGCATTCACGACCGCTGTCCGCCCAACGTCAGTCTCGACGACCTGGTTTCCACCGGGGTCATCGGCCTGATGGAGGCCATCGACAACTTCGATCCGTCGTTGAAGGTGCAGCTCAAGACCTACGCGGAGCGGCGTATCCGCGGCGCCATCATCGACGGGTTGCGCGAGATGGACTGGGTTCCCCGGGAAACGCGCAAGAAAGCCAAACTGATCGAAGCGGCCATTCGCGCCGCGAAGCAACGTCTGGGCCGGGAGCCGTCGGAAGAGGAAATAGCCGCGGAACTGGGCATTTCTCCCAGCGATTACTGGGTCTGGCTGAACGGCATTCAGGCCATCGACCTCAAGCGGCTGGAGCACGTCGGCCCCGATGGCGAGGAGTGCAGTCTGCTGAAATTCGTGTCCGACGACGAAGAGAACTGGCCCTCACATCTGCTGGAGCGCGCGGAACTCGAGCGCGTCCTGGCGCTGGCCATCGAGAGAATGCCGAAGCTCGAGCGCGCCATTCTGAATTTCTACTACTACGAAGAGCTTAGCCTGAGTGAAATCGCTCAGATTGTAGGGCTGCATCTCTCCCGCATCGCGCAATTGCGCGTGCAGGCGGTTTTGAGGCTGCGGTCGCATTTGCAGAGAGTGTGGAACGTTCCTCCCAAGAGAAAACAATGAGCCCATCGCAACCGCGCAATCCGGAGTTCGAGGCGGAGCCGCCGGCGCCGTGCCCGGAGAAACCCGCCGTACGGGAGAATGGCGCGCTGGACCTGCTGCTGGACATGGAGCTGCCTTTGACGGTGCGGTTCGGGAGCGCCAGGATGCTGCTGAGGGACATTCTGGAATTGACCGTGGGCTCGGCGGTGGATTTGGACCGTCCCTCCGAGAACACGGTGGAACTCTTGGTGAATGGGAAAGTGGTGGCGCGCGGGGCCGCGGTCACGGTCCACGGCAACTACGGGGTTCGCATCACCGAAATCGCCGCCGTCCGCGAGGGCGTCGCCTCCAGCACCATTCTTGGGGCCGCGGCATCGCGGGATGGGAGAGAAAGCAAGTGAAGCTGGCCTGGATTCTGAGTCCGCTGACGCTATATGGAACGCTGGCCGCCGCGCTGGTCGCCTGTCTGGCGCTGTTCTTCGCGGTAAAAGCCGAGATCTGCGCCGTGCGGCGGCGCTTCGAGGAATCGGGGAGTGCGGCCGCCGCCCGCCTGCAGGGAACGGAACTTGCTATCGAACGCCTCCGCAAGGCCGTGGCGGAGGCCGGGGAGCAGCCCCCAGCCCCGCTGCCCGGTCTCAATCTTACGAGGCGCGCGCAGGCGGTCCGCATGCACCAGCGCGGAGAACCCGCCGCCACCATCGCGGCGGCCTTGCGAGCGCCCCGCAACGAGATCGAACTGCTGATCCGGCTCCAGGATATGCAGCAGTACCGCGCCAGTTGAAAGGGACCGGCCGGCGGATTCCGCTCGAGCGCCCCAGACCACTAGCGGGCGGCGTATAGCGGCGCGATGGAGACCACCGCCAGGCCGGTCACAAAGAGCGCGAACATGAGCACAAGGAGCCGATTTACGCGCGCTCCGCCTCCCGCGAATTCCCTCCACGCCAGGACGCCCCACAGCGCTCCCACCATGGTCGAGCCCTGCCCGATGGCGTAACTGATCGCCGGTCCCACCTGCAACGCCTTCGGGGCGCTGGCGGCTACGAAGTTCGCCAGCGATCCGGTCATCCACATCACGCCGCCCACGATCCCGAGGAAGTGCACCCACCAGTTCCCTTTCAAATAATCTCCGAAAGTCAGCCGCGGGCCCTCGATCGGGAATCGCATGAAGTAGAGGTTGTACACGAAGACCGAGGCGAGCACTCCCAGGCCAAAGACGAATCCCACCGCGTAGGGGCCGAGTCCCTTCTCGCCCGTCTTGCCGATCTCCACCAGCGGGTAGAACATCCCCATGAGAATGCCGCCGGCGACGCTCAGCTTGATCCCTTTCCAGGTAGCCGCTCGTTTGGCGGCGGCATCCTGCTTGTCCCCAACGGCGCTTCCTCTGACGGCATGCGCGCGGTAGGCAATGGCATCGACCACTATGGCCGCCACAATCAAAGCGACGCCCGCGAACAGCAGCAGCGGATTCCCCTGGGGGTTGACGATGTAATTCCAGATAACTCCCACCACCAGAGCGAGGCCCACCCCAATAGGGAACGCCACCCCCATGCCCGCCACGGCGACGGCCCCCACCACCAGGATGTTCGAGAGGTTGAAAACCACTCCGCCGGCGAACCCGCAAAGAACATTTGTGTGGCCCGCGTGCGCCAGATCGTCGATGAAGCGGAGGCCATCCGAGCCCCAAGTGCCGAACGTCAGCCCAGCCACGGCGGCGCCCAGCGCGACTCCGATGGAGTAGTCATAGTAGAGCAGTTCAAAGCGCCAGCCTTTGGCGATCTTGAGCACGTTGGCCCAGGAACCCCAGCAGAGCATGGTCAGAACCGTTAGCATCAACGCCATTCCGTAAGTGTGCGGCAGACTCATAAGATCTCCTTTCGCTGCGGTAACTGCCACTTCTGCGCTTGCCGGGAACCGCGGCTCGTTATGAATCCGGCGAGCCGCGACCGTCAGGGAGCGGTTGGACGAACCCACAGAATGCTAGCACCTTGTGCGCGGCGGCGCACCATGCATTACAATGCTTCAGAGATTATGACCCGGACATCCGTCATGCTATTGTTCGCGCTGGCCGTCACGGGCAGCGCGCAGACTCCCTCCGCCACGCCCGTTCCCCATCTCGAGAAGCGGGGGACCGCGACCCAGTTGATCGTGGACGGCAAGCCGTTTCTGGTTCTGGCGGGGGAATTGACCAATAACAGCGCCACCAGCGTCGAGTATATGAAGCCCGTATGGCCCAAACTTATTGAGGCCAAGCTCAACACCGTGCTGGCGGGCGTCGCCTGGAACCAGATCGAACCACAGGAAGGGAAGTTCGATTTCAGCGTGCCGGATGGCATCATCCGGGACGCGCGGAGTCACAACCTGCGTCTGGTGTTCTTGTGGTTCGCAAGCTGGAAGAACGGTTTGTCCAGCTACGCGCCCGACTGGGTGAAGCGGGACTTCGAGCGGTTTCCGCGCGCCCAGGTCGGGGAGGGCAGAAGCATCGAGCTGCTCAGCCCCTCGAGCGACGCCAACCGGGACGCCGATGCCCGCGCCTTCGCGGCCCTGATGCGGCATGTCAAGGAAGTGGACGGCCGCCAGCACACGGTCGTCATGATCCAGTTGGAGAATGAAGTGGGAATGTCGGGCGGCTCTCGCGACCGCTCGCCGGCGGCCGAAAAGGCGTTCGCGGGGCCGGTTCCGAAGGAGTTGATGGACTACCTTCAGCAGCGCAAGGATGCGCTCATTCCGGAGTTTCGCCAGGTGTGGGAGGCGGCCGGTTTCAAAACATCCGGAAGCTGGGAAGAGGTATTCGGTAAGAACGCGGCGACGGATGAGATCTTCATGGCCTGGAGCTATGCCCGCTACATCGGCCGGGTGGCCGAAGCGGGCAAAGCCGAGTACCCGCTGCCGATGTACGTGAACGCCGCGCTCTCCAGAACGTCCTCCATTGCGGACGCGGTGAAAACTGGAAGAAGAGGGTCCTTCGCCATCGGCGGCCCCATGGCCGACCTGATGGACGTCTGGAGAGCCGGCGGGCCGCGAATCGATATGCTCTCGCCCGACGCATACAGCGACAGGGACTTCACGGCATGGTGCGAAAAATACAGCCGGTCCGGAAACCCGCTGTTCATACCCGAAAACATGGGTGGAGCGGATGGCGCCGCCCGAGTGCTCTATATCTTCGGGCGCCACGATGCCATCGGGTGGACGATCATGGGGCTCGAGGACCCGAGGATACCGCATCCCGACAACGATCTGATCGGCAGCTTCGACCTCATTTCGCAAATGGCGCCTCTGATTGCCGAACACCAGGGCAACGGGACCATGTCCGCGGTCCTGCTGCGCAGCCCCAACGACCCGCCTCAGAAGATCCAATTGGGAGATTATACGCTCGAAGTCTCGTTTTATCGACAGCCAAAGATGTTCGGCGTGGCGCCGCCGCCGGATCCTCCGCCCCCCGCCGCGGCGATTTTCATCGCCACCGGGCCCGACGAGTACTTCGCGGCCGGCAGCGGCGTGACCGTCCGGTTTTCTCCGAACACGCCGGGGCCCCCACGCGCCGGACTGGCAACCGTGGAAGAAGGCGCTTTTGTCAATGGCCGCTGGGTTCCCGGGCGCAAGTTGAACGGCGACGACAGCGATGAGGGGAACTTCCTGATGCTGGAGAAATCGGGATGCTGCGGGCCCGCGACGGATACCAGGAGCATCCAGCGCTTTACGCTGTACCGCTATCGCTGAGGTTTTCAACAAAGGCTATAGTTGGAGCCGCGCGTTCAAGGCCACGGTCTTACCCGACTTGTCCTTGATCTTGACCTGGCCATCCTCGATCAGCACATCCGACACGGCCGTGAAGTCGGAGGGAACGCGGCAATAGAAAAACAGAAACCGCGTGCGCATCTTGGATTTCGCCGGCAGCCACTTGTAAGTTGGCGCGCCGAACATCTCATGCGCGTCCACGGTCTCCCGGTGGGATACGTCGAACGGCTGTGTGGAGAACTCAATCCCTCGCGTGGCGCGCGCATTACCCGAGTAGTTCATCCAGTTCATCAGCCACGGGTACTCTTCCCGCCGGAATACATAGCCGAAGAGCAGTTGTTTGTCGGCGCGCAAAGCAGTTACATAGGCGTATTTCCTGGCGGGGTCCATCAGGCAGCTTGCCAGGTCGAGCGATGTCTCGCCCACCGGAACGGTCAGGAGGTTCACAAAACCCCCTTTGGTCAGCGGAGCCATGGGCCAATCGAAGTCTTTCAAATAGGCCAGCTTTCCGGTCGATCCGGCCTTCTCGGCGCGCACGCGGCAACGCGTCGCGGGCATATCGATGGTGATTTTCCCCGGCTCGAGGAACGGCGCTCCCAGAGTGGCATGCTCCGCCCAGGACACCGGCCGGTCCACCGCCAGCGCGCTCTCCAGTTCGCTGGTGACATAGACCACGTTCTCGCCCTCCGCTATTTCCACGGTGCGCGTTAGGGTTTCCTGGGCCAGCGGGAGCGATAGCTGCAGGGTGAGAGAGCGCACGGGGCCGGATTCCTGTTTGGCGATCACCTTCGCGGGAGCCTGGCCCGCCTCCCCGTGATTCGCCATGCCGGCCGCCCGCTCTTCGTTGGAAGGCGTCCCAAAACCGTCCAGCGCCAGGAAATGCCCCATCGCCGCAAATGGGCTTAGCGGTTCCCCTTCGCGCAGCAGAAGCCTGGAGAACCGGCCGCCGGCGGCGCCGATGGTCAGCTCGAGTTTATCGTTGGCCAGGACGATGCCGGCCGGGTTCGCGGGGGTGGGCGGCGCCGGCTGAGCAACCAGCGCCACGGCGCACAGCCACGGGGCAATCAAAAGTTTCGTCATCCTCAACCTCGTCTATTTCTTGATCATGGCGACAAAGCCGCCGCCGGAACTCAAATTGACCGAGAGCGAGTCGCTGGGCGAAAGCGTAAGATGCTCGATCTTGACGGCTGCCGCTTCCACCGTATCGCGTATTAACGTAGCGTGAAAGCTGTCGCCGCGCCGCGCCCCGCGGCCCAGAAAATCGGAAAGATCGATGCGCACGTTGCGCGCATAGGGCCCGTTCGTGATCGCCACGAACCAGGTGTTTCCGCTGCGCCTGGCGAAGGCTGCCACTTGCCGGATTTCGGAGACCGGCAGCGCCACCGTCTCATCCCAGTAACTCGGGATGCTCTTCAGCACATCCACCGTCGGGTTGGCCAGCATGTTGACGGGGTCCGCTGCATAGACCAGCAGCGGAGATTGGAGAATAACGGCATTCGCCACCTGGTGCGCCCACGTGGTGTCGGCCAGACGCAAGCCGAAGTTCACAGGCGTGTAATCGCCCATCCCCGCCAACATGCGCGTGAATGGCAGGGTAACATCGTGTTGCGCGTATGGCCCGGAAAACTCCATCCCGCGGATACCTTCGATTCCCACGATGTTAGGGTAGGTTCGCTCCAGCCCGGTCGGCTTGTTGGCGCCATGAAAGTCGACAAGCAACTTGTGCTCCGCGGCCGCTTTCGCCATCATCTCGTAGAGATCGATGACCTCTTTGTTCTCGTGGTCGAAAAAGTCGATCTTGACGCCCGCCACGCCCACCCGGCTGCACATGTCGAACCATTCCTTGAGTTTCTGCGGGTCCTGCACCTGGGCGCGGCTGCTCCAAATGATGACTCCTACGCCGCGTGCGCGGGAGTAATCCACCACTTCCTTCAACTGCGCTTCCGTCCAGTTCCGCCAGAAGCCCTCCATCACGTTGTATTCGAATCCCAGCTCCCCGGCCAGCCGCGCCATGTCCTTCTGTCCTTCGACGGCTTCGTTCCTGCCGTCGAGATCCGCCCAGGTTGCCCGACCGGGCCTGATCCAGTCGGTTTTGAGACCGTTCGGGAAGAGCTTGGGATCGGGCGGCGGCGCCACGTTGTGTACCACATCGCAGTTGACCAGGGCGTTCATGTCCGCGCCGATCATGATGACTCTCCACGGCGTCGTGATAGGACCGTTGATCACCGCCGGATGGCTCAGGCGCTCGGTGTCCTTGCCGTATCGCGAGCG
>JBEKPK010000018.1:0-32975 GCA_049520795.1 Bryobacteraceae bacterium | reverse complement strand
GACCGTCGACGGCGCCAACGCCATCATCGCCTTGCGCTGTTGCCGCTTTAGCCAGAGGTTCGAAGACTACTGGGAAAGCCGTTCCCGGGCCGCCTGATTACCAACATTTATGTCGTGCGCCCGGTCCGGACGAGGGAAACCCAGGCTGGAGCGAGCCGGCGCCCGCTTTTTCCCGGCGCCGAAGCGGGAGGCTGGCGCATTAGGGTAAAATCGGAGTCATCCAGGCGAAATCCCCGGCTCGTGGTTCACGCCGCGCGGAATCTCGCGGAAAGAAGGACGGACAATAACGATGAAACACGAGACTCGCGGCGGGCTGGCGCTGGCCACCGTCATCGCCGGGCTGCTCGCCATCCTGGCTCTCTCGCCGGTGGTGGCGCAGAGGCCGCAACCCGCGCCCAAGGGCCCTTGGATGGACAAGAACCTGCCGCCCGACCAGCGCGCGGACATGGTGGTGGAGCAGATGACGCTCGATGAGAAAATTCTGCTGGCCCATGGAGCCGGAGGATTCGGGGCGGCCGGATCGGAGTCTAATGGCGGCGCGGGAGTGATTGCGTCCATCGCCCGGCTGGGTCTTCCGGCCGTCCAACTGGCCGATTCCGCCTATGGCGTACGGGATTCCGCGCCGCGCGGGCGCTATGCCACGGTGCTGCCCTCGGTGATGGCGGAAGCCGCTACCTTCAACCCCAAAATGGCTTTCGCGTTCGGCGACGTGATCGGCCGGGAGCTGCGCGACCAGCGCTACAACACCTCCATCGGCGGCGGCATGGACCTCACGCGCGAGCCGCGCAACGGGCGCAACTTTGAATATCAGGGCGAAGATCCCATCCTGGCGGGGAAGATGGCTGCCCAACTGGTCCAGGGCGTCCAGAGCAACAACGTGATCGGAGACCTGAAGCACTACGCGTTCAACGACCAGGAGACCGGCCGCAGCATCGTCAACGCGAAGCTGGACAAGCGCACGGCGCGCGAAACGGACCTGCTGGCGTATGAGATTGCGGTGACCGAAGGCCAGCCCGGAATGATCATGTGCTCGTACAACAAGTTCAACGGGGACTGGGCCTGCGAGAACAGCTACCTGCTGACCGACGTCCTCAAGAAAGCCTGGGGCTTCAAGGGCTTCGTGCTTTCGGATTGGGGCGGGACCCACAGCACGACCAAGGCGGTGATGGCCGGCCTGGATAATGAGGAGTCCGACGGGCGCTTCCTGGGCGCATCGTTGAAGGCCGCGGTCGAGAAAGGCGAGGTGCCCATGGCCCGCCTGAACGACCTGGTGCATCGCATCGTTCGTACGGAGTTCGCTCACGGAATCGTCGACGATCCGCCGCGAGGCACAATAGTCGATCCGTTCCGCGGGGCGGACACGGCTCAGGCTATTGAGGAGCAGGCCGCGGTGCTGCTGAAGAACGCCAACTACCAGCTTCCCCTGAAGGCCGCGCTGGTTAAATCCATCGCGTTGATTGGATCCAATGCCGACACGGGCGTACTCACCGGCGGAGGCTCGGCGCAGGTGGATCCGATCGGCGCCGGCCCCGCCCGGTACGGAGGCGCCGCGGAGTGGGCCCCCTCTTCACCGCTCAAGGCCATCCGCGCCAAAGCGCCCAAGGCCAAGGTGGAGTACAACGACGGGACCGACCCCGCCAAGGCGGCGGCCTTCGCCAAGGCTTCGGAAGTGGCTATTGTGTTCGTCAACGAGCCCACCAGCGAGGGGCGCGACATGGCCAGCCTGACGCTCACCGGCAAGCAGGACGACCTTGTGAACGCGGTGGCGGCGGCCAATCCGCACACCGTAGTTGTACTCGAAACCGGGGGTCCGGCGGCGATGCCGTGGATCGGCAAAGTAAATGCGGCCCTGGAAATCTGGTATCCCGGCGTGCGCGGGGCCGAGGCGATGGCCAATGTTCTGTTCGGGGACGTGAACCCGAGCGGAAAGCTCCCCATCACCTTCCCCATGAGCGACGCCGACCTTCCGCATCCCGCCATTCCGGGCGGGCGCGGACCCAGACCGGCGTCCGAAGGGGCGTCCGCGGCCCCGGTTGCGGCTCCGGCCCCGGCTCCGGGCGGAGGGCGCGCGGCTCCGCGCGATTTCGATGCCGACTACATGGTGGAGGGGTTGAACGTGGGCTACAAGTGGTTCGACTCCCAAAACAAGACCCCGCTATTCCCCTTCGGCCACGGGCTGTCGTATACGACGTTCGCGTACTCCGGGTTGAAGGCCTCCACGGATAGCGTGTCGTTCGTGGTGCGCAATACCGGCCGGCGGGCGGGCGCGGAGGTCGCGCAGGTTTACGTGGGGCTGCCGACAGCCGCCAAGGAACCGCCCAAGCGGCTGGTGGCCTGGGAGAAGGTGCAGTTGAATCCGGGCGAAGCGAAGACCGTCACGCTGAAGCTGGAGCAGAAGTTCCTATCCATCTTCAACGAGCAGAAAGACGATTGGGAATTCCTCCCCGGCGAGTACAAGTTCTTCGTAGGAGGCTCTTCGCGCAACACGCCGCTCACGGCCACCGCCAGCCACTAAGCGGCTCTGGCGGCCGCTGGCGGCGGATAGTTCCCTGATTGAGGTCGCCGAACGCCCTTCTCAGGGCGTTCGGCGTGGCAGAGTGAATCTGCCGGTCTTCACCGCCCCACAGCGGGGCGATCAAGCCTGCCCGCGGGCGCTGTAGTAAAGTGAAGTCGTGACGGCGGTGGAGGCTTACGAATGGACAACCCTGGGAGGCGCGACGGATTTTGCACGTCTCATTATGGCTTGCGAATCCTTCGGACCCTATTGTCTGATAGGCGGTTTGGCCGTGAATTGTTACGTCGAGCCGGTCTATGCCCTTGACGCTGATATAGTAATGATCGCCGCCACTCTTCCCGACCTGACTGCGCGCCTGGGCGAGCTAGGATTCAAAATGGAGGCCCATGCGCCTTCGGTGAATGCTCTGGCGCCGGGCAGCCAACTTCGGATTCAGTTCACTACCGACGAAAGGTATCTGATCCGGCTCGCGGAGGCCTATCCCGAGTTGGCGGCTTTCTACCCCATCGAACTGCGGGCGCAGCTTGACCGCGGGTGATGGGACCCCGGTTTGCCGATCGGGTTCTATTAAGCGCGATAGATTAAACTTAGTCTAGTCTATGAAGACCGTCAGCATTCATGTCGCGAAGACCCACCTTTCGAGCCTGGTGGAGGAGGCCGCGGCAGGCGGGGAGATTGTCATCGCCAAAGCCGGGAAACCCATTGCCCGGCTTGTGCCGCTGGAAAAACCCGACTTCCGGAAGACGTTTGGAATGCTGAAAGGCAAGATTTGGGTCAGCGAAGATTTCGATGCGCCACTTCCACCGGAAATTCTGAACGCATTTTGCGGCGGTCGATCCCGCGATTGAAGTCTGCGCCAGGATCGCTTACTTATGTGCGCGGCTCTGCAGTTCCGCCAAATCGCTGAACACGCCGTAGGCGGTTTGTTCCACCGTGGGCTCGATTGATACCGTTCCGAAGGTGCCCATCAGGTCGGTGTGAAACAGGATGATGTTCGAGGTGCCGGGGGCGCAGGCCAGGATGTCGTGACGGTCCAGCACTTCGGCGCGGACGCGCAGGGAGACGCCGGCGGCAGTGCGGCGCGCGCGGCTGACAATGCGCATGGTTTTGCCCTGGCGCGCGATTTCCGCGACGCGTTCGGGGGTGAGGCGGGCGATGCCGCGCGTGGGGACCTGTTGAGGGGTGGTGCGCGCATCGAGCAACACGTTGGCTAGGGCAGCGGTCTTGGCGGCGGAATCCCAGCCCTCAACATCGAACGCGCCGCTGGCTTCGGTGATGCCCATGGCGCGCGCGGCCGCCAGGCCCTCCTCGAACGAACCGCCGCGTTCCATGGTTTCCACCACCACTTTCGAGGTGGAATTGAGCGCGCCGGTGAAGCCCAGCGCCTTCACTCCCGGCAGGTTGTGGCGCCACAGGTTGAACACGGGAGCGCCATCCATGGCGGCGGCCTCGAAGCGGAAGAGCACGCCCGCGCGGGCAGCCTCGTCGCGGAGGCTGGCGTAAGCGTGCGCGATGGGCCCCTTGTTGGCCGTCACTACGTGCATGCGGCGCTCGAAAGCGGCGCGGATGTGGGAGATGGCGGGCTCGCCCGAATAGGGTTCGAGGGTGGTGATCTCGACGGCGACGTCCGCGCGGGCGGCGTCCAGGAATTCTTCGATGGTGGCGGCGCGGGGACCGAATGCCGGGTCCTCCGGCAGGCCGCCAGGGTCGATCACCGTGCCATGCCGCAGGGTGTGGATGCCGGTCACGGTGAAAGGAAACTCCGCGCGCTTCCGCTCGAGGAGGCGCGCCAGCGCGCGTCCCGCGTGCCCATAGCCGATGAGTGCCAGTTTCAAACGAAGATTGTAGCGTTCGGCGCTTGAAGGGTTGACAAACTGAGGTTTGCCCCAGAGACCCATTGCGTCCCGGACCTTGGAAGAATGCCGGCAAGGATGCCGGCATGGCAGGCTGGAAGCCCGCTCTACGGGGGGGTGCGCCGCCACGGTTGGCAGGCGGAAGCGCCTGCCCCACCACGGATTTCAGAACGTGATTCCCAGCAGGAACTCAGCCTGGTTTTGCTGGCTCTCCACCGGGTCCGTGAAGTGCGCCGAACCCCAGCGCGTGTACCGAATTTCGGGCGAAATGTGGAGCACCACGGCGTGGATATCCACCCCCGCGCCGATGACGAAACCGCCCGTGCCCTGCTTGGTGAACGCCGGCGTGGTTGTGCCCGGCGCTCCGTTGATAGTGCTGGAGATTGTTTCTACGGTCTGTCGGATGGACTGCTTCAGGCCGGCCAGCGTATCCCATGCGAATCCCGCATCCACATACGGCTTCACAAGAGGGATTTTGAACTTGTATTTGAGCAGCAGCGGAAACTCCCAGGCGTCGGCGCTGGTACTGGTGAACGTGGTGGTTTGGGTAGTGGGAGGGTTTGCCGTGACGATGGTTTCGGTATAGTTCTGCCGCCGGTACAACGCGTCGAGCTCGATGCCCAGCCCGGCCGGCAGCCGGAGCTCGACCGTGGGACCGAGGATGTAGGGCCTTTGGTTCAAACTGACGTTATTCCCCGAGCCGAGCGCGCTCTGCACGGTGGAAGCAAAATCCGTCAAAGGTTCGCCTACCCTGACTCCGAACGTGACCGGCTGGGCGAAGGCGGATGCGGCGACGGCAAGCGACAGGAGCGGCAATCTCATGTAAGTTCCTACGGATAAACCGAGCCCCCGGTTTCCACTGTCGGGGGCGCTACACTCGCAGGGTGAACGATTCGCCCAGGTAGACGCGGCGCACTTCCGGATCGCGCGCCAACGCCTCGGGCGTCCCGGCGCGAAAAATCTCGCCGTTGTTGATGATGTAGGCCCAATCCGTGACCGCCAGCGTCTCGCTGACGTTGTGGTCGGTCACCAGAATCCCGATGTTCTGGCGTTTGAGGTCGAAGATGATGCGCTGCAATTCGAGCACCTGGATGGGGTCGATTCCGGAGAACGGCTCGTCGAGCAGCAGGAAGCGCGGATCGATCACCAGGGAGCGGGCGATTTCCACGCGCCGCCGCTCGCCGCCGGAGAGCATGTAGCCGCGGCTGCGCCGCACTTTCTCCAGGCCGAGCTGGTCAATCAACTGGTCGCGCTTCTGGCGGCGATGCCTGGAGCGCATTCCGGACAGCGTTTCGAGGATGGCCATGAGGTTTTCCTCCACCGTCATCTTCCGGAAAACGGAAGCCTCCTGCGGAAGATAGCTGATGCCGCGCCGCGCGCGCTGGTACATGGGAAGGTTGGTGATATCCTCGTCGTCCACGCGGATTGTGCCCGAATCCGGGCTGATGAGCCCCACGACGATGTGGAACGAGGTGGTCTTCCCGGCCCCGTTCGGCCCCAGCAGGCCTACCACTCGGCCCTGTTCCAGGTGCAAAGTGACGTCGTGCACCACGGCCCGTCCGCGGTAGGTCTTGGAGATATTCTTGACTTCGAGTACGCTCATGGGGGCTATTTTTTCCGGACGATGCGAGTGTTCACCGGTTCGGTGGGGGCGCCACTTCCCAGCAGCCTATCATCGTTAGCGAAATAGGTCAATTCCAGCCCTTCCGAAGTCCCGGAAACCGTGTCCACGAGCTTGGCTTTTCCGCCCTTTTCGGCGTGCATAACCACCTTCTGGTTGGCGGTGTAGTATTCGGCATGGCCGCCCGTGCCGGTGCGCGTGCGCCGGTTGGCGGTCTGCACGATTTCGACGGCCCCGTCGGCCAACGCCTTTTCGAGGCGCGAGGATGCGCCGGCCTCGGCCATATAGGCGCGCAGTTCCTGGGATTTCACGTCGAGCCCGGTGCGCTTCAGGGTGACGCCTCCGGTGTACACGGCCAGGCGATTCTCGTCCGTATAGACCAAGTGTTGCGCGTGCACCACGGTGAGCACGGGGTTGGCGGACGCCGGTTTCTGACCGGGGCTGAGGGGCTGGCCGCTGGGCGCTGGCTTTTGAGGGGAGCCGGCGGGCGCCGGCTTCTGACCGGAGCTGGCAGGCTGGCCGCTGGGGGCCGGCTTTTGGGCGGAATCGGCGGGCTGGTCGCTGGGCTGCTCCCACAGGTTGCTAACCACATTCCCATTGGCCACGAGCGTGCCGTGGTCCACGTCGATCGTGTCGGCCTGAATGCGGTTGGCGCCCTGCCACATGACTGCGTTGCCCTCGTAGTGGATCTTCCGGGTGCGGGCGGAGGGATCCGTTCTGCGGGAGTCCATCTTGCGCGCCTGGGCCTGCAACGGGTCGTCGCCCGAGAGCATATCCGAGCTCTTCTTCTGGTCCGCATCGGGAAGGCGGCTGGAATAGACGTTGCCTTCGGCCACGAAATCGCCGGAGCTCTGGTCCAGACGGATGCGGTCGGCGGTCGTGGACCCGGTGGAGTCCCACACGCGCGCCGAGGTCTCCAGCAGGATCACGTTCTGATCCGAATCCAGGGTGGCTTTGGCGGCGCGGGCGCGGCGGTCGCCCTCTTCATATGTGAAGGCGCCGGTTTGCTCCATGGAGGACATCTTGGAGGTCTTCGGATCGAAACGAGCCGCCAACTCGCGGCTGGCGGTGAAGGAGGCGACCTGGTTGCGTCTCTTTTCCTCGTCGGTGGGATCGGTGCGGGTGCGGGCGTTGGTGGTATGGAAAGACTGGATGCGGTTCTGCGGGGCGTAGGCGATCACCATATCGTTGCCATCGAGCGTCCGGTGGTGCTGGGCGGGCAGGTTGGGCAGGAATTCCAGGGTTCCCGGCGCGTGCGTGACCACGGTTTCCATGTCGCGCCCGCCTTCGCGCATCTTCACTTCCACAACCTGGGACCGCAGCACGTGAGTCTCGGTCAACTGACGCCCCGGCGCGGGCAGCGGCCGGGAGGTGACCACGGCGTTATCCGTAGCCGAGACGCGTTCCAGAACGCTTTCGTCGTTCCGGGAGGCGAAGTCCATGTCCACCGCGCCGGCTTTGACCTCGGTGGTGGTGGTGGGAGAGGTGGATGTCAATTGCGCGCCATTGCGCCCGGTGATCTTGCGCGTTACGCCTTCGTCGTCGAAATCGGCCAGCACCCAGTCGGCCGAGTATTGCACGCTGCGATCGGGATAGGTATCCGTACCGCGAGCCTTGACGGCCTCCACCTGGTGGATCACGGTCCGCTTTTTTCCATCGGCTTCGGTGACCTCGTGAATGCGGACCACATCTTCCTGACCTTCCACCACCGTGTCGCCGCGGGTGAGCCGTCCCCACGGCTTCAGCCAGATTTCAGACTTGGTCTCCGGGTAGATGAGGCTGGCGGCTTCAATCTTCATGGGCTTGGCGCCGGGATGGGCCGGGTTCCAGTCGAGCTGCACCTGGCTCTTCATCACCAGCACGCGGGAGTTGGGATCGTAGGAGGCGCCCGCGGACTGGCCGGTTCCGTGCTCGAAGACGAAAGTGGTGGGGCGGTTTGTATCCACCGTGTGGGTATCGGTGTCGCACGTGACGCCGGAGCTGCGGACGGTGATCAACTGGTGCTTGGCTTCCCCTTTCACGGGGACGTTGAGGGTTATCTCCACGTCACCGTCGGAGAAGAAGCGGTGCTCGTTGGCGAAGAAAGACGCGGCGCCGCTCTTCACCAGGTCGTAGGCGTCGCCTTCTTTGTTGAAGAGCCTGAGCTGAACGTTGCTGAGATCGGTGCGCGAAGAGTCTTTCAGTTCGCGGAAGTCCTCGGCTTCCAGGTCGTAATTGAGGTGTCCCTGGGAATTATCCTCGAAATGGTACTTAGGCGCGGCGGATCGCAGCTCGCTGGGCAGCTCCCTGGGTTTTTCGGGGGCCTGGGCCTTGAGCGCTTTCTTGGAGGCCCTGTATGTGACTGCGACGCCGCCGACCATCGCGACGATCGCCACCAGAAGGACCCACCGCATGCCTCTCATGAGGGTATGACTTCACTATAGCAGCGCGCACGGCGCGCTATTTGTGGCACGATGGAGTAGCCTCAATGAACGCGGAGCGAATTCGAATCCTGGCCACCGGGGGAACCTGCGACAAAGAATACAACGAGCTCACTGGCGAGTTGTACTTCAAGGACACGCACATCTCCCAAATGCTGCAGCTTGGCCGCTGCCATCTGAAGGTGGATGTCCGCACCCTCATGATGATCGACAGCCTGCAGATGACCGACGACGACCGGCGCATGATCCTGGAGCATTGCCGGCGCGCGGAGGAAAGCCGCATTGTGATCACCCACGGCACGGATTCGATGGAACAGACCGCCGCCGTGCTGGGGAACGCCATCGAGGATAAGACCATTGTCCTCACCGGGGCCATGATCCCATACACCTTCGGCAGCTCGGACGGCTTGTTCAATCTGGGGACGGCGCTGGCCTTCGTCCAGGTTCTGCCGCCGGGAGTGTACGTGGCCATGAATGGGCGCTGCTTCCCTTGGCGGACGGTGCGCAAGAACCGCGAACTGGGCATCTTCGAAGAGGCGCGGTAGACATTGCAGAAGAGTGATTTGCAGGCGAAAGCGTCTCCTCCGCAGGCTCGTTTTAGCGCATCCTCGACGCGAACTCGTAGTGGCCGGAGGCCAGCTCGAACAGGGCCTTGCCCTTCTCGGTTCCGGTGAACTTGACGCCCTTGGCCTGTGCGGCGGGGCGGCCGCTTTCGGTTATCGATTCGGGCGCCACGCTGGGCAGGTAGAGCGTGGCGGTGGTTCCCGGCGGCGCGGTTACGGAGGCGTGCATCACGCCGTTCTCGATCCGCCAGTCGCTCACTATGACCCCGTGAATGGATTTGTACTGGGTGCGCGCGAAGGTGAGGTCGCCCACCGGCGCCGGCTTCAATAGGAAATGGCGGAAGCCGGGGGCCTTTTCATCCACCCGTATGCCGCCGATGCCTTCGATGAACCAGGCTCCAATGGAAATGAGCGTGTCGTGGATGTGGGAACCGCCGGTCCAGCTTTCCCAACTGGTGGTGGCGCCCCTTTCGAGCATGTTGCCCCAGCCCGGGAAATCCTTCTTGGTGGCCATCTCGAAGATGAGGTCGTTGCGGTCTTCCTCCATCAGCTCCTTGAGCAGGAAGTACAGGCCGTGCATGCCGGCGTCGAAGTGCCCCGTGTTCTTGACGCGAATGGTCTCTTCGAGGTTCTTCAGCACCGCCGCGCGTACCTCCGGCGGGGCCACGCCGATCAGCAGCGGGAACGCCAGGTAGGGCTGCTCGCCGGTGGCGTAGCTGTTTTTCGCGGCGTCGAAGAACTGGGCGTGGAGCGCGCGGCGGAGCGTATCGGCGCGCTGGGCATAAAGCGCCGCGTCGGCGGGCTTGCCCAATACGGCGGCGATCTTAGCGGCCAACTCGATGGTATAGAGATAGTGGCAGTTGTTGATGAAGCGCGCGGCGACGGTATTGCGCGCAATGTCTTGACCGGCAGCATCGCGGTGAGGCGCCACCCAATCGCCCAGGTAATTCCATTGCATCTGGCGGATGCCGATGCTGACATACGGCTCCAGGATGTGGTCTTTGGTCTTGGTTTCGGCGAAGGCCAGCCACTTCCGGATCATGGGATAGTTGGTTTCGAGTGCGCGCTTGTCGCCATAATTCAGATAGAGCTGCCACGGCATGGTCACCACGAAGCCGCTCCACATGGGACCGCCTCCGCCCTGATCGGGGTAATTGGGAGCGGTGTACGGCAGATCGCCCGATTGCGGGTCCTGCGCGTCGCGCCAGTTGGCGGACCAGCGGTTGTAGAGGCCGCCGGTATCGAAATTGAACATCCCCGTCTCAATGGACGTGCCGGCGTCGCCGCCGTAGCCCAGGCGCTCGCGCGTGGGGCAATCCACCACGTAGCCGCCCAGGGTCAGGCATTGGTAAGTCCAGGTCACCAGGCGGTAGATGCGGTTCAGCAGCTCGTTGGAAGATCCGAACTGGCCGGCGCGCGAATACGCCGTGCGAATGAAATAGCCTTTGACGTCCGCCGGGGCCGGCGCCTGGTCCAGCCCCGTGACATGGGCGTAACGGAAGGCGTGGTAGTTTAAGCGGGAGCGAACGGTCTGGCCGGCGCCGGCGCGGGTGACGTATTCGTCGCGCTGGTTGAAGGTGGCGTAGCGGTTGCCCGCGGGAGGGTCGTCCGCGAACTCGATTTTGAGATTTTTTCCGGCGGCCACATTCGCCGGAAGACGCAGCTCGAGCCAGCCGGTGAAGTTCTTTCCCATGTCGATCAGCCAGCCGCCCGCCGGGGTCTTATCGATCTTCACCGGCTGGATGGTCTCGAGGATGCGGTTCGGCTCGACCATTTGCGCGGAAGTGGCGACGCGCGGCGGATCGAAGGTGGTGGCCGCTTCCCAGGCCGAATCGTCGCAGCCCGCGGCGTTCCAATCGGGCAGGTCCAGTTGCGCATCATAATGCTCGCCGCCGTAGTCGCCGAAAGCCGTGCCCTTGCCCAACGGCGTGATGGGGCTGGCCTTGGCCTTCCAGGTTCCATCGGTCTCCACGTTGACCGATTTCCCGCCCGGCAGGGCGATCTCGAACTGCGCGCGCACCAGCGGCCCATCGTAGACCACCCCCGGATGGCCCTTGACGTACCACCCGCGGCCCAGCCATAGCGCCACCGAGTTCCGGCCTTTGACCAGGTAGCTGGCGATGTCGTGGGTCACATACCAGTTGCGCCGGGAATAATCCACCACGTCCGGCATCAGAACGGCGTCATCCACCTTTTTGCCGTTGACGTACAGTTCGTAATATCCCAGAGCGTTGACGTACGCCGCGGCTCGCTCGGGCTTTTCGTCGAGGGTGAATGTTTTGCGCAGCCACGGGAACGGCAGCGGCGTGACTTCTTTGACGCCGGCGGGCCGCGCGAGGCCGATCCAGCGGCCGCGCCAATCCGCGTCGCGCAAGAGCCCCATGGACCAGTGGGCCGGGTTGCTCCAGGCGGCGCGGCCCTGTTCGTCCCACACGCGCACCTTCCACCAGGCGTGCAGGCCCGATTCGAGCGGCTTGCCATCGTAGACCATGAAGGTGGTCTGAGGCTCGCTCACCTTGCCCGAGTTCCACAGATCGCCGTTATCGTGCTGGAGGTTCTCCGGGCTGCTGGCCACCAGAATCTGATAGGCGCTCTGGGCGTGCTCGCGCGGGCCCGCGGCCAGGGCCCAGCTCAGGCGCGGCTTTTCCACGTCGATTCCGAGCGGGTTCACCAGATATTCGCAACGCAGGCCTTCCACCGGGGAAGGGGCCTGGCCGGAGGCCGCGCAGCCGGCGAGGACCAGCGACAACAGCGCAACGAGGGTAGCTATGAGGGCCTTCATAATTCACGATCTCCTTACGGGCCGGTGGGGCGGACCCCCTGGTCCGCGCGGGTCCCTCTGGACCCGCTCCTCATCCATACAGTGCGAGCCGACGGGGGCGTCGGCTGCGGACCAGGGCGTCCGCCCCACCATTTCCACCGGATTCGCAGCTCTGGGAAAAGCACGTGACATTGCCGCTACCGGAACAGCAACGGCGCGAATTCGTGCAGGTCCCTCCGCCAAGTCTGCCATTCGTGGGCCGTGCCCGGCGATTGGTAGAACACGTTCTCAATGCCCGCCTGCTTGAGCGTCTGGCTCATGGCCAGCGCGGGGGCCAGCATTCTCTCTTCGGCCGTGCCGGCGCCGAACCATAGCAGGTGAACCTTCTTAGTGAACGCGGCGGCATCGGCGAAAGCGCCGCCGTAAGCCGTCTTCAGGTCGAGCCCGGCGCGCAACGGGGAGCTGAAGGAGCCGATCCAGGAAAACTTGTCCAGGTGTGCGAGGGTGATCTGGAGCGTCTGCCCGCCGCCCATTGACAAGCCGGCCATGGCGCGATGGTCGCGGTCCGCGAGGGTGCGGTAGGTGGCATCGATCATGGGGATCAGGTCGTTCAGCACCACCTGTTCGAAGGCGCTCGACTGGCCGCCGCCGCGGCCCTGGGCCGCCGGCGCCTGCGCCGCGCCTGCGGCGGTGGCGTAGCCCTGTTCCATCACCACGATCATGGGCTTGGCTTTTCCCTCGGCGATCAGGTTGTCGAGGATGAAATTGGCTCGCCCCTGGTTGGTCCAGCCGCGCTCATCCTCGCCGGAGCCGTGCTGCAGGTAGAGCACCGGGTAACGCGCCAGGGCGTTGCGGTCATACTCCGCCGGCGTATAGACCACGGCGCGCCGCCAGGCGGCGGTGGTCTTGGCGTAATACCAGCGGACGCGCACCTCGCCGTGGGGCACGTCCTTGACGGCGTAGAAGTCGACTCCCTTTTCGGGAACCTCGATGCCGCTCGACTCCTTGGCGTACCCGAAGTACGTCTCGCTGGCGGGATCGTTCACGGCTAGGCCATCCACCAGGAACCAGTAATAGTGGAAGCCGGGGACCGCCGGCGGCGTGGTCACGGTCCACGTGCCGTCCGCGCCGCGGGTCATATCGATGGGGCCTTTGCCCAAGCCGTTGTCGTCGCCGCCCGGCTGCAACTGCACCTTCCTGGCGTCGGGGGCTTTGATGCGGAACGTAACGCGCAAATCGGAGCTAACGCGCGGATACTCCGCGCCGCGCACGTTCGAAGACGCCGGCTGCGAATCGGAGCCAGCCTGGGCCCAGCAGAATCCGCACATCAGAATGAGGCAAATCGAAACCCGGTACATGACATTTCTCCCGTCTTTACGATACTGCAATCTCATAATAAACGGTCTCAAGCTCGGGGATTATGGCCGGCGCCGGCCAATGCCATGGAACGCTAAAGGCCCTTCGATGTGAGGCTTTTCTGCGATGACGCCGTTTTCCTGGAACCTGCGGATTCCACGAATCGGGCATTCAGACCGTCATGTATTTGAAGCCGAGGAGCTTTCGATGACCCAGAGAATGATTGCGACCGTTCTGGCGTGCTTTGCCTGCTCCGCAGCGAGTGGTCAGGGGAGCGGCCAACCGCCGTCGTTTGAGGTGGCATCGGTCAAGCCGGGCGGAGATATCTTCTCGACGAGGCCGGACCGCGCAGGCGGAAGAATTGGGTGGACGACTCAACTGGCCTACTTGATTGGGTATGCTTACCGTCTGGACTTCTCTCGCGTGGACGGACCGAACCTCGGCGCTGTCTACTCACTCGAGGCGATATTCGACCCGACGTCCACCGACGATCAGATTCGGTTGATGGTTCAGTCGCTGCTCACGGACAGATTCAGGATGCGGTCTCACCGCGTCACCACAGTAGCCGACGGATACGCCCTTTCCATTGCGAAAAAGGGGCTCAAAATCAAAGAAGCCAAGGCAGGCGACGACCCTCCTCCGATGCCGGAGTGGGTCAGGGATGCTTCACCGGCCCTAAGGGCCGAGAGCTTCATCTCCGCCACCCTTCCGGAGGTAGGTGTTATACAAATCCTGGGACGCAGGGTTTCGATGTCGCAGCTCGCGGAGACTCTGCAACGATCAACAAGAACGCCGGTATGGGACCGAACCGGTCTTTCAGGAAATTACTACTTCGCATTCCGCTATGCGCAGGATCCCAGCGCCGATTCGGCAGGGGATGAACCAGTGCTCGAGACTGCGCTGCGAGAGAGCCTTGGTCTCGAACTGCAAAAGCAAAAAGGACCGCTTGAAACGTTGGTGATCGACTATATTGGGGCGCCATCGGAGAATTGACGAGTCGTGATGCTGCGCCGGATCAGTCTGCGTGAGGCGTTACCGGAGAAGTGATCTGAAGCGAAAAAGCCGCCAGGTCGAGGCCGACGGCAACCCAAACCCGCATACGGCGCCGCCGAACTCCAACGCGTGCGATCCGCCGAAGCGCCGGGAAACTGCGGCCGGGATTGGACACAACTCTTAGCCTGAATCCCGAAGTTGGGCGCATTGTGTCAGGGCACGGCTTCAGCGGTGTCGCAAAGGGGAACACCCAAAGGGCTTTAAGCCCCTGTCTTTTCACGAGAATGAGAAGGATTTGCGCTGGAGTTGCCAAATCAGGGGCTAAAGCCCAGAAAATGCTTGCTGATCGGCACGGCTCAAGCCGTGCCCTGATACAAAGCCTGTTATTTCAATGGAATAGCCTATGGAAACTCAGTTTCTCCGAAGTTAACTTCGCAATTCAGGCTTAGCGATCTACCACCAGTCCCCGGTCGATTGCGGCGTTTCCGCGGGAATGGCGCCGGCTGGCAGGACGCGCACGACGCCCAGCTTATAACGATGCTGACCGTCGTCGTCCTTGAGCGGCAGAGCAATCTGAGGCGTTCCGGTGCGCGTGCCCACAGAGATGAAGACGCTATAGGCGCCGGGCTTCAATATGGCGGCGGGCGGCAAGCCAAACCGGGCCAGAGGCCGCGCGGATTGCGGCAAACGCTCGCCGGCCTTTTTCAGCTCCCGCCCAATCGCCTCGGCTTTGCCAGGTTCGGCTACCGGCAGCGCGCGCATGTCGAACTCCTCGTCCGCGAACACCGCCGCGATCCCGCCCCGGTCATCTTTCAAGGTGATGGCTGGATGTCCACCGGGCAGGCAGGGCGCTACGCCATCGTTACGCCAGCGATACCCCACCAGCATGGTCGAGGCCGCCGAGACTTCCGCCGGCCAGGAGGCCTCCAGGAGCTGCAGCCGGTAGCCCAGGCGCAGGTTGATCTTGTCGATCAGCTCCTTGTTGGCCTTCAGGAATTCGCGCGGATACCAATGCACGGAAGCGTAACTGGCGTGATACTCCTCGATGGCCTTCAAGTACAGACTTCCGTCGCCCCAAGCGCCGTCTTTGACGGAAGATCCGTAGTGTTCGGATTCCAGCACAACCGCCACCGTGGGCCAGAACGGGGCGGCCAGGAAGGCGTGGTAATACGAGTGCGGCGGCTTCTCCACCAGGATGCTGTCGTCGCGAAACCCCATGCCCAACTCGCGGGCGTGGCCGAACAATTCGATACCCCGGCCCTGAATCGAGAAATCGTCGTTGACCACCACCAGGGTGCGCGGGAAATACTTGTGATAGAGATCGATCTGCCGGAGCGCCGTGGCCGCCGGGTAGAACTTGCCCGTGCTCGGAACCGTGTGGCCCTCGCCCCATGCGCCGAGCGTGCCTACATCGATGAACGCCACCTCCGGATTTCCGTCATAGCGCGCGCCGGCCGCGGCGAGAAAGTGGTCCAACTTCTCGAGGAAGATGGGATCGTCGTAGTCGGGCTCCCAATTGGAGCCTTGCGGATCGATGCCCTTCCCGTAGGTATAAAAGTAACCCTTGGCGCCAGCCTTCCGCACCCACTCCGGCGTGGCATAGGGCTGATCGCGATTGGTTTCCGAGGAGGTGAAGCGCAACGCGATTTTCTTGCCCTTGACGATCCAGCGCTGCGCGGGAGTATCCACCACCGCCCAGTTAAAATGGCCCTCTTCCGGTTCAATATAGGACCAGGCCAGGCGCAGATAGACCGTGCTGGCTCCCGGGAATTCATCGACTGTGTCCGAGGGGGCCAGGTTCGCGCCGTAATTCCGCAGACCGTTGTCGTAATGGTGAAATACCCATCCCATGCCGGGGTTGACCAGCGCGCCGCCGCTATCCTGCGGCCGTACCACGACCCGTTCCGGTTCCGCCGCGCTCAATGCGCCGGCTAATAAAACGAGATTCCATTTCGTCATCGGGGCTTTTCGCAACCTCCTTCGCTCGATGGGCCGATCACGCCCAGTCCTGGCGCTTTCTTGAGATTGGCACATCCAAGCTCTGCGCGGGGCAGATGGAGCAGGCACGCCGCTTGCCCCGCGCGCGTGGAAGACATTATGCGGCCACGGCGCCAGTCCCCGGCCCGCCCCGAAGACGCTATGATTGAGTTTCTAAGCAACTGCCGCTCGAAAGGATACGCAATGAAACTGAGATGGACTCTGGTGGCCGTGCCCGTCGTGGCGTTTGCCGGCTGGATGATGGCGCAGCCCGCGGCCGACCCCCTGATTGAAGGTTACCGGATCACCGAGGTGGCCTCGGTGGCCGACGCTATGGAGCAACTCTACGGCGTGAAGAACTACATGTCGCACGACATGCGGCCGCTGGCCAAGACCAAGTTCGCCGGGCCGGCGGTCACCGTGCTGCTGACGAAAGAGGAGCATAAGGAGGGGTCCAAGGCATCCCAGGGGATGCTGGACGCCATCGACGCCGCTCCGCCGGGATCGGTGTACGTGATGGTGGTCCCCGATGGGCTGGATTACGCCGGCATCGGCGGCCTGATGGTCACCACCATGAAAGTCCGCGGGCTGGCGGGGGCGGTGATCGACGCCTCGGTGCGCGACCTTCCGCAGATCGGGAGGCTGCAATTCCCCGTATTCAGCCGCGGCATAGTCCCTTCCACCACGGTCAACCATTACCGCGTCACGAAGTTTAACGTTCCGGTGGTCTGCGCGGGGGCCAAGGTGAACCCGGGCGACATCATCTCGGCCGACGAAGACGGCGTGGTGGCCGTGCCCAAGGCGCAGGCCGCGGAAGTGCTCAAGAAAGCGCAGGCCCTCGACGACAGCGAGCACTCCATGTATCCGTTCATCGAGAAGTACAAATCCATCAAGGAAGCGGTGGACAAGTTCGGCCGGATTTAGGGAAAGAAGAGGGTGGGGGGAACGGCGCGCCGGCGTGGCGTTCCTTCCATTTTCGAGTTTCTCCGCGTCCCCGCGCCTCCGCGTCAGAAGGTCGCGTGGACCACTCCCACGCTTCCCGATTTCCTATACTGATATTTGCCCCCAAAAAAGCACATTCGTTACCGCGATGCGGGCGTGGATATCGATGAAGCCGACCGCGCCGTCGCGTCGATCAAGAAGCTCGCGCGGCAGACGTTCACGCGCGGCGTGCTCACCGACATCGGGACCTTTGGCGCATCCTACCAACTCTCCGGTTTTCGCAAGCCCGTACTCGTCAGCTCGTCCGACGGCGTCGGCACCAAGCTCAAAATCGCGTTCCTGACCGGGCGGCACGGCACTGTGGGCGAGGACCTGGTGAACCACTGCGTGAACGATATCGCCGTGCAGGGCGCCGCGCCGTTGTTTTTCCTGGACTACTTCGCGGTGGGCAAGCTGGACGCGGGCGTGGCCGCGGCGGTAGTCTCCGGGATCGCGCGCGGGTGCCGGCGCAACGGGTGCGCGCTCATCGGCGGCGAGACCGCCGAGATGCCGGGCCTGTACGCGGAATCGGAATACGACCTGGCGGGCTTCATCGTGGGCGCGGCCGAGCGCTCCGAGCTTCTTACTGGTGAGTCCATTCGCGCGGGAGACGTTTTGCTGGCGCTCGCTTCCACGGGATTGCATACCAACGGCTACTCGCTGGCCCGCAAGCTGCTGTTCGAAGTGGCGGGCTACGGCCCGAAGACGCTGCTGCCGGAAGTGGGCGCGACGGTGGGCGACGCGCTGCTGGCCGTGCACCGCAGCTACTTGCAGCCCATACGCGCGCTGATGGCGGCCGGGTTGCTGCGCGGCGCCGCCCACATCACGGGCGGCGGGATCACCGACAATACGCCGCGCATGTTGCCCAAGGAGCTGGGCGTGGCCATCGACACGGGCGCCTGGCGCATTCCGCCGATTTTCGAGGTTCTGCGCGGCATCGGCGACATTCCGGAAGACGATTACCGGCGCACTTTCAACCTGGGCGTGGGGATGATTCTGGCCGTTCCCGCGCGCGGGGCTTCCAAGGCGGAGGCCGCGCTCGCCAAGCTGGGCGAATCTCCTTTCCGCATCGGCGAGGTGACCGCGCTCCGGCGCGGCCGGCCTCGCGTGGAGTATCGATGAAACGGATCGGAATTCTCATTTCGGGGCGCGGCTCGAATTTCGTGGCCATCGCCGACCACGTCGCCGCGGGCGATCTGGAAGCGGAAATCGCGGTGGTCATCTCGAATCGCGCCGAGGCGCCTGGCTTGGAGCTGGCCCGCCAGCGCGGCCTGTGCGCCGTATGCATCCCCTCCAAGGGCCTGGACCGTGAAGTCTACGACCGCATGCTAATCGGGGAATTAAAGAACCGCGGTGTGGAAATCGTGTGTCTGGCCGGATTCATGCGGCTGCTCAGCGCGGCCTTCATCCGCGAATACCCCAACCGCATCCTCAACATCCACCCTTCGCTGCTGCCCGCATTTCCGGGGCTGGACGCGCAACACCAGGCCCTGGAACATGGGGTGCGCGTGGCTGGATGCACGGTGCACTTCGTGGACGAATACCTGGATGCCGGGCCAATCGTGCTTCAGGCGCCCGTGCCGGTGCTCGACAGCGACACGGTGGAGACGCTGTCGGCGCGCATCCTGAAAGAGGAGCACCGGATCTATTCCGAAGCGCTGCGCATCGTGGTCGGCGGCCGGTATCGCATCGAGGGGCGGCGAGTCATTCGGTAGTAGGGCGGAGGACCGCTCCCTAACGGTCGCGGCTCGTGACGGTCCATCGAGGGGCAGCGAGTCATTCGGGCATAGGGACCAGATCGTCCCGTCTGCCGGCGGCTTCGCGCCTGTGGGCGCGAAGCTGCAGGAATTCGGAAAGCTTCATGGGTGGCCCCGGCCCGGTCTCCATCTGGCGCGCCACGGCCTTTTGATACTGGCGCAGTATGTCGGTGCGCCTGCGCCGATCCAACGGGCAAGTCTCGAGGTCCAGTAGAATCTCCACCTCCCAGGGGTAGAAGGAATTACGCGCCACCGTGCCGCGCAGGATCTCGCCCATCAGCCGGCGGAACCGGTTGTGCATTATCTCTAGCTCGATGAGATCGTCCGAGGCCATATGCTGTTAGTCTCATCGGCGGACGCCGGGAAAAGATTAGAGGCCGTGCAACCGGCGCTATGATGGTCTTCGATGAACATAGCCGTAGCCAGCGACCATGCCGGGTTTCCGCTCAAGGGAAGCGTCATCGCCGAATTGCGCGCCTTAGGGCACGCACCCGCCGACCTGGGGACGGATTCCACCGCGCCGGTGGATTATCCCGATTACGCACGGGCGGTAGCGCAGGCCGTCTTGGAGGGCCGCGCCGAACGGGCCGTCCTGTTGTGCGGCAGCGGCGCCGGCGCCTGCGTGGCCGCCAACAAGTTCCGGGGCATCCGCGCCGCCACCTGTCACGACAGCTTTTCCGCGCGCCAGGCGGTGGAAGACGACAATGTCAACGTGCTGTGCCTGGGCGCGCGCGTGGTGGGCGCGGGGTTGGCCGTGGACCTGGTGAAGGATTTCATTGGGGCCAGCTTTTCCGGAGCGGAGCGCCACCGCCGCCGCCTGGCCAAAGTCGCCGCTTTCGAAGAGAGCTTCGGAAAGTAGTATGGCCGCTTTCCAGAGAGACTTCACCGTTTCCACGCGCGGCCGCTGCGACGTGCTGGACATCACCGCGCAGGTGGCGCGCGTAGTGGCGTCGAGCGGCATTCACTCCGGCGTGGTGAACATCTCCGGCGTTGGATCCACTTTGGGAATCACCACTCTCGAGTTCGAAACCGGATGCGTGGCCGACCTCCAGCGCGCCCTCGAGAAGATTGCGCCCTCCAACCTCGATTACGCTCACAACGCCCACTGGGGCGACGAAAACGGCTATGCGCACCTGCGCAGCGCTCTGGTGGGAACCGCCAAAAGTTTCCCCGTGGCCGGCGGCCGCATGATCATAGGGACCTGGCAGCAGGTGGTCCTGTGCGATTTCGACGACCGCCCGAGGGAGCGGCGGGTGATTGTAACCGTGGTCGGCGAGTAGTCCTCGCCGCTATCCCACCCACCACGTCGATGTGGTTTGCTTTCAAACGCTTCGGGGCGATCTTTAGCGGACAAAAAATACTACTATAAGGTCTTTTTATTGCTATTTCATGTCAGAATAGTGACTTAGTTCCAAGTCGAACCGCGGTCCCTTGCGTCACCCCAGGAGAAGACATGAAGTTCATTAGAATCGTCAGCTCGCTCTTGCCGCTCGCATTGCTATTCCCCGTCTTGTGTCTCGCCCAGGGCGCCGCCCAGACCGATGACATCGCCAAGCTGCGCGAGCAGATCGCCGCCCAGCAGAAACAGCTCGCCGAACAGCGAAAGGCGCTCGAAGCCGCGCAGCAGGCGCTCGATGCCCAGCAAAAGCTGCTCGACCGTCTGGCGGCCTCGCAAGGCGCGCCGGCGGCCGCTCCCACGCCATCAGCCGCGAAGCCGCTGGTAGCGCCGGCCGCGCCGGCCACGCCCGCCGCCGATGTGGACGTTAAAGGCCGTCCCTTCTCGCCGCTTGCTTTTCACATCGGGGGCGCGGATTTCACCCCCAGTGGCTTCATGGATTTCTCCACCGTATGGCGCTCCACCACCATCGGCAGCGGCGTGGCCACTTCCTTCGCCGGCGTTCCGATGGGCAACACTCCGGCCGGCAGGATGGACGAGTTTCGGTCCAGCGCCGCGAACTCGCGCGTGGCCCTGACCATCACCGACAACCCGACCAGGAACCTGGCCGTCACGGGTTACGTCGAAGGCGACTTTTTTGGAAACCAGCCCACCAGCCTGTACGTTACCAGCAACAGCGGCACCTTCCGCTTGCGTCATTTCTGGGTGAACCTGCAGAAAGGGAAATGGGAGGTGCTGGGAGGCCAGACCTGGACGCTTATGACCCCCAACCGCGTGGGCGTCTCCCAGGTTTCGAGCAATGTTTTCGTCGGCCTCGGGGAGGATTCCAACTACCTGGTGGGTTTGGTATGGGGACGGCCGGGGCAACTCCGGGTGGTCTATCATCCCAACCAGCACTGGTCGCTCGCCGGTTCCATTGAGAACCCCGAGCAGTACGTCACTACGGCGGTCACCCTGCCTTCGTTCGCCGCCACCGAGGTGGACAATGGAAGCTCGCCCGCCACGCCCAACGTGCGGCCGGACCTGGTCGCCAAACTGGCTTACGACACGCAAGTGTCCGGCAAGGCGCTGCACTTCGAGCTGGCCGGCCTTTCGCGGCAGTTCCGGACCTCGCCCGCGCAGAATGTCTACTATGACGCCCAAGCCCTGGGCGGATCGTTCGACGCGGTCCTCGAAGTGGCCAAGAATTTCCGCCTGATTACCACCGAGTTTTACAGCAACGGCGGCGGTAAAGACTTGGTGGGGCTGGGACCGGACCTCGTCATCGCTCCCAGCGGCTCCATTTCGCCGGTGCATTCCATGGGCGGCATCGCCGGCTTCGAATACGCGCCCACGCCCAAATCGCAGTTCTACGGTTATTATGGCGGCACGTATTTCGACCGGAACTACTTCGTGGTTGCGCCGGGCAGTTACCTGGGGTTCGGCTTCCCCGGATCGACCTCGGCCAACCGCCAGTTTCAAGAGCCCATGGGCGGCTATTACTACACTTTCTGGAAGGACCCGAAATACGGCGCGCTTCAGATCATTACGCAGTACGCCTATCTGACCCGCGCTCCCTGGTATGTTCCGGCCGGAACTCCGACCACGGCGCACGCCCACATGATTTTCGGCTCGCTGCGCTTCACGCTGCCATAAGCGCCTGTGAGGAATGGGGCCGACAGGCCTCTGATTTCTACTGATATTTCCCCACCAGCACGAACGGGGCCCAATAGAAGGGGTGGGGGTAGGCTTTGCGGATCTCACCCATCGCGTACTGCAGGGCTTGGGCTTTGTTGGGGAGCGCCATAAGGCGATCGTAAAAGAGCCGCATGAACTCGGCCGTGCTCTGGTCGTTGACGTCCCACAGGGTGAGGAGCACGCCCTGGGCGCCGGCGTAGAGAAGACCCCGCGTGAGGCCCAGCAACTCGTCGCCGCCCACCACCACGTTCAGGCCGGTGCCGCAGCCGCTGAGGGTCACCAGGCCGGAGGGAAGGTCGAGCTGGTACAGGTCGAAGAGGTTGAGCTGCGAATCGCCCAGCCCGATGGAGGAAAACATGGGGTTGTCCTGCCTGAAGGACCCGTGGGTGGCGATGTGGATGAAGCGGCTTCCGGGGCCCTGGCGGCGCAGCGCTTCGGAGGTTGCATCGGCCCCCAGGAGGACCACCGGGTTGGGAAGGGCGGGGGCCACCGCGCGCACTTCCTCCAGAATGTGCGGCGCGGCGGGGTCGGGCACGCCCAGAATCAGGGAACGCTCCTCGAGCGGCGAGCTTTTCGCGCTGCACAGGTAGTAGACGCTGCCGCTGGGCGTGTACGAAATGGAAAAGCGTTCGCCCATGGGGACGGCGCCATCGAGCAGCGCCTGGAACGGCAGGTAGTGGAGGAACTCGTGCGGGGCGACGATCAGGTGCGCGGCGTCCAGATCCCTCGCGATGGGCGCGATGAGACGGCGGTAGAACTCCTGCAAATGGGAGGTGGCGGCTTCCAGCAACTGGCGATGGAAGGTGCGTCCGTAAGTCGGCCCGAGGCGGAACTTGGAAAGCTGGAAGCGCAGCAATTGAAGCTCACGGCGCAGCTCGGCCGCCGAGCTTAGGGGCACGATCTTCAGCGTGCGGCGCGAAAGCAGGCACGCATGAACCACGTCGCGCACGCGGTAGAACTGCACCAGCATGGCGTCCGGGGCCAGGCTCGCGCGAATGGCCTCGATGCCGATCGAGCCGGCGGCATCGAGGCCGGCCATCTCCCGGTCTTCCACGCGCAGGGTGGAAAGGGCTTCGAGCAGGCGGCGCTCGCAATCGCGCGCGGCGCGGCGCAACTTCTCGATGGGGGCGGCCTTGGGGCTGGCCGGGCGGCCTTCCAAAAGCTGGAGGGCGCTGCCATACCAGTTGAGATCTTCGCGCAGCGCGGCGATCTGCTCCACCAGCACGCGATGGGTTTCCCGGGAGGGGAGTATCCGGCGCCCGCGAAAAGCGATGAGATCCGCCAGGCTGCGCGACTTGGCCTGCTCGATGTAGCCGAATGCGGCTTCGGTGGACCCGCGACTCAGGCACATTCCGACCAGCGATTCGTAGACCGCCAGCTTGTCTTTCAAAAAAGCGATCTTCAACTCGTCCGCGTGCAGGCGGCTGCGCAAGTTCTCCAGGCGTTCGTGGGCCTTAACGTAACAGGCGTAGGCCGCCTCCGGGGCCCCCAGGGCTTCTTCCACCAGTCCCAGCACGAAATGCGCCTGGAAGGAAAGCGCCGGCGATTCGGCCTCCTCCGCGCGGCGCAGCGCGTCCAGGCACGCCTCGCGCGCTTCGGCGGCGCGCCCGGCGGTGAGATGGATGCGGGCCAGCAGCAACTGGCAGAGGGCGGCTTTGCCGATGAGCCCGGAGCCGTCGAAAAACCCGAACGCCCGTGCGCACAGGGCGCGGGACTCCTCCATCCGGCCGTCCTGATAGAGGACCAGCGCCTGGTACAGATCGACGATCGCCGTCCACGCTTCGTTCTTCTCGCGGGTGAACAGGTCGCGCGCCTTGCCGAACAGGCCCACCGCCCGCGCCGAATCGCCGTGGTGGCTGGAAGCGATGGCCAGGTTGGTGAAGGCTTTGGCCGCTTCATAGCCCATGTGGAGCCGGCGAAAAACCTCGAGCGCGCGCTGCGCCAGACGCGCGCCTTCCTCGCTGAGGTTCAGCTCCAGGTACATTTCGGATTGGTCCAGGTCGCAGAGTCCCTGGTGGTACTCGTCGCCCAGCGCGCGGGCCCGTTCGCGCGCGGCGGCGTAGAGATCGAGCGCGCCGGTGTACTCGCCGCGCAGATAGTACAGGTAGGCGATGTTGTAATCGGCCTCCACCACCAGCAGCGGCATTTCGCGCTCCACGCACCAGGCGCGCGCTTTGTGGTAGGTCTCCAGCGCCTCGCGAAACTGGCAGAGGCCGATCTGGCAGGTGGCCATATTGCGCAGGACGATGGCTACGTCGAGCGGCTGGCCGATTTCCATCAGCTCGGAGCAGGCCCGCCGGTATAGCTCCAGGGCCTCTTCAAAGCGGTCCAGCCGGTTGAGGACGTTGGCCATGTTGGCGTCCAGGCGCGCCAGCCGCAGCCGGTCGCCGTGGCGGGTGAAGATGTCGCGCGCGCGCTCGGCCCAGGCGAAGGCTTCGTCGTAGCGGCCCAGGTAGCTCAGGATCTGCAGCGACCCGCCGCTCAGAGTCCGGCCGGCCTCGAGCTCCTTTCCCAGGCTTTCGTAGATCTGGAGCGCGGCCAGGTAGTGCGTCCAGGCGGCCTCGTTGCGTCCCCGCAGATAGTGGATGTGACCGACGGCGCGCAAACCGAGGGCGCGCGCGCTCTCATCGCCCACGCGGCGCGAAAACCACGCCAGCGCCCCGGCCAGCCGCTCCGCCTGGCGCAGATCGACGCGGGCCAGGCGCACCACCTCGTCATACAGGCGCACGGCGGTGGCCAGCGTGCGCCATTCCGGCGGCGAAAGCAAGCGCCGCCTGCGCCTGGAATCGGGCGCGGCCGCCAGGCGTTCCAGCAGCGCGTCCAAATTGTCGGAATCGGCCGCCGGCGGCATCAGAATCCCCTCTCTTCCAGGATCTTCTTGAGACGCTTCAGGCAGCGCCCGCGGATAAACCCGATCGAGCCCGGCGCCAGGCCCAGTTTCCGGGCCACGTCCTCATACCGCAGAGGCGGATGTTCGAAAAAAAGCAGGCGGATCATTTCGCGGCATCGCGGCGGCAGCTTATCCATGGCCTCGCGCACCATCTGCTCGCGCTCCACCTCCGCCAGCATGTCCGGCGCCAATTGGCCGATCCCGGGTTGCCCTTCGATTTCGTCCGGGTCCATATCCGCGCCGGCGTCGTCGCGCTGGCGCTTCCAGTGGTAGCACTTGTGAATGGTGACGCGCATCAGCCACGCCTGCAATGCGCCGGCGTCCCGCAGGCGGCTGAGACCGTGGAACAGGTCGAGCCAGACGGCTTGGAAGATATCGGCCGCGTCCTGGTGCGGGACGCCATACTTCAGGGGAATGGAATAGACCAGGTTCTTGTAGCGCGCCACCAGAACGTGCCAGGCGCGATCGTCGCCCTCGAGGCACCGTTCTACAAGGCGCGCATCGCTCCAATCGGCGGCCGGCGCATTCATTTTCGGGCTCCGGCCTGCCAGTAGAGTTCCTCGATGTTCCAGAGGACGTAATGATCCATGAGGGCCGGCCGGAAGTTGCCCAGGCCCTCACGGGCGCCAACCAGAATCCGAGGGCTGACCAGGGGGATCAGCGGGAGTTGCTCCATGATCAGTTCCTGGACGCGGTCGAACATGCGCTTGCGCTCGGGGTATTTCAGTTCCGTCATCTGGCGGCGCATGAGGCCGTCGATTTCGGCTTCCCAGGCGGTGGCCGGAGACTTCTGTTCGGGATTCCAGACATGCAGGCCGCCGCTCGAAAGCCACACGCTCATGTCCGGATTGGGGTCGGCGTCGCCGCTCGCGAGCGAGAGCAGACAGGCATCGTAGCTCTTAGTCTGCATCACGCGGTCGAGCAGGCTGCTCGTATCGAGCGGCACCACGTGGGCGTCCATGCCCAGCCGCTTCAGATCGTCCTGGATGAGAGCGGCCATACGGAGACGGTCGGCATTGCCGGAACTGGTGATGACGGAAAACTCCACCTTGCGCCCGCCGGGATCGAGCAGCGCGCCCTCGCGCGACCATTGGAAGGCGTCGCGCGCCAGCAGATCGCGGGCCTGCGCGACCGAGCGGACCAATGGCCGCAGCGCGGCGTCGACCCAGGCTTTGTTGCCCGGCGGCACGGGCCCGCTGAGGGGCGCGGCGTAGCCCAGGTAGACCAGCCGGACGATGGCGTCGCGGTCGATGGCCATCGACACGGCCTGCCGGAAGGCGCGCCGTTTGAAGAAAGCCTGCCGCGCCGCCGTCTCGGGGAGCGATTTCTCCGCCAGGTCGTTGAGGTTGAAGAACAGGAAACTCGATTCCAGGCCGGGGCCGAGCGCTTCGAGCGAATATCCCCGGCGCGCCTGGTCCTTTTGCAACGCCGCGAAGTTTCCGGGGCTCACGCGGCTAATCAGATCCGATTCGCCGTTTTCGAAGCGCATCGCCTGCATGTCTTCGGTCCCGGCGAACACAAAGGCGACTTGGGTGAGATACGGCAACTGGTTCCCCGCCCGGTCGCCTTTCCAATAATAAGGGTTGCGCTCCAAAACGATGCGCTGCCCGGCGACGTACTGCCGCAGGCGGAACGGGCCCAGTCCGGCCATCTCGGAGGGCGGCGTGCGCAGGCCCCAGGCATCGCCCAGCTTGCCCTGCTGGTACACGGCGGCCAGCAAATGCCTGGGCAGGATGGCGAAACCGTCAAACAGGCGCTCGGCCGCGGCGTACGGCCGGGGCAGATCGAAGGCCACCTGGTATGGCCCCAGCTTGCGGACGGCGATAGGCCGGCCGCCGAGAATCAGCAGGTCGCGCTGCGGCGAATGGATCTTCTCGTCGAGGTAGATCTGAAAACTGAAAACCACGTCGTCGGCATCGAAGGGCTGGCCATCGGAGAAGCGGACGCCGCGGCGCAAGTCCAATACGTACCGCAACCCGTTGGCCGAGACGGTCCAGGATTTCGCCAGCGCCGGCTCGGTCTTCTGGGTGTCGCGATTGATGTGGATCAGGTCCGCCGTGAGCCGGTCGATCACTTCGCGAGAGGCCGCGTCGGCGGCCAGGGCCGGATTCAACGTTTTAGGCTCGGTTCGCTGGGCGAATAGCAGCGAGCCGCCCGGCGTCCCCGTAAGCCCTGGAAGAACTAATCGGTCTTGGGCAACGGCGAACAGGGGATATGCCAGCGCGATTAACCTTAGATAACGCCAGTTGCTCAAGGCCGATCCGCCTTTAACGGGCCTAGTGTAACCGATTGCATGCCGGACTTGTCCGACCCACCTCCAGGTAAGCCCTGAAGAGCTTCACGCAAAGGGAGCGGACAGGTACATTACTTTTTGGGTGAATTGGGACTGACGGGCAAGCTAAAGCATGCACCGCCTGTCAAGACTTGGTGACCGGAGCCGCTCAGACACTTCTTTGCCCGCATAACGGGCAAAAGGCGCCGATGTCCGGAATCTGCTGGCCGCAGTGCCTGCACGGCTTCGAAGCGACCACCGACGCCTTCGACCGACCCGTCGCAGCCAACCTAATGCCCAGAAGAATCACTATGACGGGGACGGCCCAGAACCCAGCGATCACCAACATCGCCGCTATCTCCGGGAAGCCAAGTCCGCCCAATGCGGCCAGAACCAGGTACGTCGCGTGTCCCGGTCCCGCGGCTGCGGCAAGCGCCGGCAATCCAATTCCGCTCATTACGTCTTCCTAGGTCCACGATCGCGCCGAGCGATGGCGGCGCGCATGGCGGTTTATTAAAGCACGGCGCGCCGCCAGGGTCCAGGGGAATGTGGGGCCAAGCCCGAAGGCTTGACCCCACACAAGCGCGCGGACGGCCGCATTACTCTTTTGGTGAATTGGGACTGACGGGCAAGCTAAGGCATGCCCCACCAACGCCGGCTCGGGCCTCCGGTTTCAACTTCGCTCCAGCCAGGTTGACGATGGTTTTGCCGGAGGCGGCGATGCGCGCCGCCGCTTCAGGCGCCGGCTTTTGCGTTACCGCCAGGCAGTCGCACCAGGCTAGCACGTCGTCGAAATCGGAAGTCAGAAGCCGGCCTATGTGCGGTAGGGCGTTCAGAATGAAGTTGCGGTTGCTTCCATAGATCCGATCCAGGCGGATGTGGGGATCGTAGATGCGAACTTCCCTGCCTTTGCCCACCCACTGTTCGATGGCCGCCACCACCGGGCTTTCGCGAAGGTCGTCGGTGTCCTCCTTGAATGCCAGGCCGAAGACTCCGATGCGGCTGCCCGGCGCATCGAGCACTTGTTGCACGGCCCGGTCCAGGTGGCGTTGATTGCTGGGCAAGACGGATTCGAGCAGCGGCAGGCTCAGATCCATGCGCATGGCCCTGTAGGTGAGCGCGCGCAGGTCCTTGGGCAGGCAGGAGCCGCCGAAGGCGAATCCCGGCTTGAGATAGGCGGCCGAGACATTCAGGCGCTGGTCGCGGCAAAGGGTTTCCATCACCTCGTGAGGAGACACGGACAGGCGGGACGCCAGGGTTCCCACCTCATTGGCGAAGGCGATCTTGAGGGCGTGAAACGCGTTGCAGCAATACTTGATCATTTCGGCCGTGCGCAGGGAAACCAGGCACGGCTCCACTCCCAAGGGCGCATAGACATCGGCGACCGTCCGCACCGCGCGCGTGTCCGTCCCCCCCACCACCACCAGCGAGGGCTCCATGAAATCGTCCATGGCCACGCCTTCGCGCAGGAACTCGGGATTCGAAACCACCGAGAGCAGCGGGCTCTCGGCCAGCATGGCGCCGGTCAACTCCTCGGTGGTCCCTGGGAACACCGTGCTGCGGATGGCCAGCGTCAACCTCCGTTTCCGGTCCGGCAGGCAGCTCCGGATCTCGCCCAGCACGCGCTCCAGTTGTTCGACGGAGAGGTTCCCGTTGCGCGCCGACGGCGTACCCACGCAGACCAGCGCGATATCCGCTTCGGCCAGGCCCGGAGCGAGTTCCACGCTGGCGGAAAGCCGCCCGGCGGCGACAGTCTCGCGAACCACCTCCTCCAGGCCCGGTTCGTAGAATGGCGCGCGCGCGGCCAGAATATTGGCGATCTTGGTCTCATCTCTGTCGATGCCAAACACCCGATGGCCCAGTTTCGCCAGGCAGGCTGCCGTCACGCAGCCGACGTATCCCAGGCCCAGCACGGCTATGGATTGGCTTTGTTGGGAAGGAAGCACCACATCAGTATCCCATGGGGAGGCAAGCGCGGGCGTTTCTTGCGAGAAGATGCGTTTTGACGCAGAGACGCGGAGAAACTCAAGAGAAAAGAGAGAAAAGAGAAGGATGAGGAAAAACCTCATCGTTTTTCTCTTGTCCTCGAATTCCTCGGCGTCCCTGCGTCAATCAAAAGGTCCTCCTGGTTTTCGCCGCACGCTAAAATGGGCTCTGTGATCCATCGTTTCATCGCCCATAACGGCGCCATCCACGAGGCTTCCGAGCGCCTCCTCTCGCCGGGGCAGGTGGGACTGCTCTCCGGCTGGGGCGTCTTCAGCACGCTGCGCGTGGCGGACGGCGCGCTCTTCGCCTTCGAGCGCCATTGGGCCAGGATTACCCGCGACGCAGCGGCGCTGCATGTTCCGCTTCCGCCCGATTCCGAAGCCGTGCGGCGCAACCTGCTGGAACTGGTGGAAGCCAATGGCGCGTACAACTCCACCCTGCGCCTGGTGATCGTGCGCAACACGGGCGGCATGTGGTCGGGGCCGTCCACCGGCGCTCGAAGCGACGTGATCGCGCTCACCGCCGATTCGAAGGACTGGGGCCATGGCGTGAAGCTGGCCTGCATCGCCAACGCGCGCCATGCCGCCTGCCAGTTCGCCGGGGCTAAGAGCCTTTCCTGGGCCATGAATCTGACCTGGCTGGAGACGGCCCAGGCGCGCGGCTTCGATGAGGCGATCCTGCTCAACGAGCGCGGCGAAGTGGCCGAATGCACCTCGGCCAACATCTTCATCGCCAATGGCAGCCAGGTTTGGACGCCCCCGCTGGCGTCGGGCTGCCTGCCGGGAGTCACGCGTGAGATCATCCTGAGCGGGATTCATGCGCCGGGAATTGAAATTGCCGAGAAAACCCTGGCGCCGGCGGACCTGGAATCCGCCGGCGAGGTGTTCATCACCTCAACCACGCGCAACCTGCTGCCGGTTTTCGAGATCGAGGGAAAACCCGTGGGGCGCGGCGCGCCGGCGGCGCGCACAGCCATCGAGGAGGCCTTCGCCGCTTACGTGCGCCGGTACGTGGCGGAGCAGGCTGGTGCTTCTGCCGATCAGCTCCTTTGCGAGCCGCGGCGATTTTCGTCGAACAACAAAAAAGGTTCCAAGTGACCTGATTCGCAGCCTTGCTCACCGCCGGCATGCACGGCACTGAGCATGGCGGTAAAGAGCGCCGGACGGTTCGCCTCTTAGCTCCCCTATAGCGGTTTTCACACGCCACAGGCTCAATGCCTTAAGACCCGCCGCAAACTGCCTCTCTACCGGAGCTGGTCGCTCGTGACGGCCTTTCTCTCGCCTGCAACAACTGTCGTTTTCACGACCGCCATTTCAGGGTCAACGATCCCGGCCTGCCACTTCGCTCCCGCGCCACTCGTTGATGCCGCCCGTTCGGCTTGAAGCTCTACGGCCTGCTCCGGTTAGCCCCGAAACTGGCCGTTTCCTCGCCCCAAACCCGTTGCGGCTCAAACAACTGGCGCCTGCGGCCGCGCTTCCCGCCTCCACTCCCCTTCAGGACTCTTGCATCCCTCCGGATCAAAGTGTTCGGCTGAACTCGCTGCCGCCCGGCTCGCCTTCCGTTCCGCCCGATCTCCAGTGGCTCCCCGCTGCCGATTCTATTGCTAGGTCCAGCTTCGGATCATCGTCCCCGGTTCGCTACGTCGCGGAGGCTTGCTGTTCCTCAAACCTCTTGGAACCTTCCCCACTATGCGCCCGAATCGCGATTTCGTCAAACGTTTATCCGGCGCATGGGGACTGTTTTCCTCAGGTTTCATTCGCTCTGTTTTCAGTAACCTGGAGGAGCCGGCGCGTGGATTCACTGTGGATAAAACAGCGCCTGCCAAGGTTGTTCAGGGCGCGAGCTTCAAGATCATGCCGTTATCGGTGGCCAGCCACAAATCCCCGCCGGCTCCTGCCAGAGTCACCCGCTTGGCCACCGCGCGGTAGTCCACGGGCATGGGCGTCCAATCCGTGAAGTTTCTGGTTTTCAGCACCTTCACCTTCTGCGGAACATAGGCGCGCAACTTGCTGAAGGCCACCGTTCCGGCGAGGTAGGCCGTTCCATCGGGCCCCAACCACGCATCGGTGGCGCAGAAGTCCTTATCGCGGTAGGCCGGCTCGGCCTTGCCGTTGGGCCACGGAATTCGGTAGACCTCGCTCGGATATTCGAACGAGGCGGAGTGGGTCACTATACCGAGGCCATATCCCGGAGCCCCGAAGCGCACCCGCGTGATCTCCCCGAAGGCGGAGGCGGAAGTGGACTTCCACGTCTCGCCCCCATCGTGCGTTTCGAGCGTGAGCGTCATGTGAGGCGTCTCCCGGCGGGTCACCACTCGTTGCGGATCGAGCCAGTCGGGATAGCGTTCATCCCGGTGAAGCGGGATGTCCCATCCGGTGATGATGCCGACCTGGGGGGTGGCGAATGCAATCCAGCCGTACACGGTCCCCGCCGTGGTTCCCGGTTGTCTCGATGCCTCCTGCACCTTGACCCAGTGGGCTCCGCCATCCACCGTCGCCAGCACCGTTTTGTTGCCGCAAGCCGCCCAGCCGCGCCTCTCATCGACGAAAAACACCCTCAGCGCGGGAGCCGGGACCTTGGGAAGCTTCACCCATCCCTTGCCCCCTTCTGCCGTGCGCCAGAGCCCTTTTTCGGTGACCATCCAGCCCAGGGAATCGTTCAGAAGGAACAGCGAGACAGGCTCGTCTTCGAGGGGCGACAACCTCCAGTTGACGCCGCCATCGGAGGTGGTCAGGCTCACTCCCCGTTCGTGGCCGCGTTCCTCTATCCGTCCTACGGCCACGCCGCGCATGGGGGAAGAAAACGCCACATCCTGAACGTCCAGCACGGACTTGCCTTCGTCGTAGAGATACTGCATCCGCCACTGCTGGGCGGCCGCCGGGGATGCCCACCCCGCCAGGGCGCACGCCACGGCCGCGATCCGCGCAAATAGACAATTCACGTGTTCTATTGTTTCACCGCAACCGGCCCGGAGGGAAGCGCCAGTTCGGCGCATTCCAGTGCGTCGGGGGACATGCGGGCCAATACCAGCACGCACCCTACCTGTTCGCCCACGGTGGTGAGCGCTTCCATTTCGCTGCCCGTGTGCTGGTGGGGAAGACGATGCTGGACGTTGATCACCCCCACCACGCGATTGCGCGCAATGAGGGGAGCGGAAAGAAAGGCTTCGTAAGTGTCTTCCGGCAGCAAGTCGGAAAACGCCTTGAATCTCGGATCCTTGTAAGCCTCGCGCGAAATCGACAGCAGGCGCCGCTCCCGCGCCACCCAGCCCGTCAGGCCTTCATCAAGGCGCAGCCGCACCTTTCCGATGGCCGCCGGATGCGGCGTACTGGCCGCGCACAAGGCAAGTTCGGAGCCGTCCAGCAGGTATACCAGGCAGGAATCGCCTTCGGTGAATTCCACCACCAGCGACACCACTCCCTTCAGGACTTCCTGGAAGCTCAAGTCCCGAACCATGAGCCGGCTGATCTTCTGGAAGAGGCTTAGCTGCTGCTCCGTCTTCTCGAGACGCACTTCTAGCTCTTTGGTTTTGGCCACAACCTCATTATAGCCGCGCGGCGGAGCTTGCCGGCCCCCCGCTGCGCGTTAGCATCGTTACATGGATGTCAGGGACCGCATGCGTGAGGACTGGAACCGCCGGGCTCGGGAGGATGCCCACTTCTATGTGGCATTCAACCGGCAGAACCAGCACGAGGCGGAGTTCCTGGCCAGCGCGGCCGAGGTGGCCGGAATTCTCGAAAAGGAGTTTGTGCGGCTGCCGCCGGCGGCCGCTTCCTCGCGGCGGGCGCTAGAGATCGGCTGCGGACCGGGACGGTTGATGCTGCCCATGAGCCGGCATTTCGGAGAGATCCACGGGGTGGATATCTCGGAGGACATGGTCGCCATGGCGCGCGAGCGCCTGCGCGACGTCCCCAACGCCCAGGTGCACCTCACCGGCGGCGCGGACCTGGCCATGGC
>JBEKPK010000017.1:0-38271 GCA_049520795.1 Bryobacteraceae bacterium | reverse complement strand
GTTCTCCACCCGTATCCCCATGTTCGCTTCGACGCCATGATCCAAGGCAGGAGCCGTATGCGTTAAAAGCGCCCGTACGGATCTGTGCGGGGGGCGGTCAGCGATGACGTCCCTACCGCGACCTCCGGGCTTCGGAAATGTACAAACCCCAGGGGCCGGCGCTTTCGCCTGCCAACGACGCCCCCCCCGCTGCCGCGGGACGAACTCAAAGAGCAGCCGTCGGCGCCGTCTCCGGCCAAGAAGAACAGGTAGCGGAGCGCCGAGCAGTCGCCGACGCCGCGCGTTGAGTCCTGGTTAATTGCAATTTCGCAACTTTGCGAATATAATGAGGCCGAGTGGCCAGAACGAAGGTCGTCCTGTACCGGGAGGAAAGACGGATCATGTCCATTCCTGAATTGGTTCGGCGAACTGCCCGCGAAGGTGCGGGACAAGTGCTATCTACGGTTGGAGCGACTGCGTGAGATGGGCCACGAGCTGAGGCGGCCCGAAGCGGATTTCCTGCGAGACGGGATTTACGAACTCCGCGTGAGCCTTCAGGGAGTTCATCACAGGATTCTGTACTTCTTCCATGGGGCCGTCGCGGCAGTGGTCTCGCATGGGCTTGTCAAGGAGCGGGTAGTCCCGCCAAAGGAGATCGAGCGCGCCGTGGAGCGCAAGAGCCGGTTCGAAGCGAACCCGCGGAGGCACACTTATGAGGAGGTTTGACATGGCTAAGCGGCCGGAACCAGCCAGTGACGCAGTGGAGATCCTTCACCGCCGCTTCTACGAGGGCCGGCCAGGCCGGCTGAAGAACCTTGAAGAGGCGCGGGCGAACCAGGAGATCGCCCGCAAGATCTATGAGTTGAGGATGGCGGCGGGCCTCACCCAAACTCGACTGGCCAAACTTATCGGCACCACGGCGTCGGTCATCTGCCGCCTCGAGGACGCGGATTACGAAGGGCACTCGCTGGCAATGTTGCGCAGGATCGGAACGGCCTTGAATCAGCGGGTCGAGATCCGGTTCGTGCCCGTCCGCCGCTCGGCGTAGTTTTGCGGAGATCGCCCGCAAGCATGCCCCCAGGTTGCCGGAACACCACGCGACGGAATAACGTATCAATTGACGGATGCCCTTTTGCAGCCAATGCGGAAACCCGGTGGACGCGGCCGCTCCCTTCTGCGGACGGTGTGGCGCCCGCCAGCCGGTGGGGACCGCGGGCAGCCCCGCCGTCGCCGCCGACCCGCTGTCGGGCATCAGCCCTCGCACCGCCTCGATTCTGTGCTATATCCCCTGGATGGGGTGGGTCGTCGCCATCGTGGTTCTGGCGACCGACCGGTTTCGCCAGGACCGCGTCATCCGCTTCCACGCCTTTCAAGGCCTCTACCTGTTCGTGGCCTCGCTACTGAACAACTTCGTGGTGCGTTGGATCCCGTGGCCCCTGGAACATGTCAGTATCCACGGGTTGGTTTCCATCGTGCTGCTGGCCATGTCGATCTTCATGATGGTGAAAGCCGCCCATGAGCAGGCCTATTCCTTGCCCCTGTTTGGGGAGCTGGCTGCCCGCTCGGTGGAAGAACACTAGGAGCTTCGCGGAAGACCGGCCAACCGGGGGATCGTCACCTGCTCGCGTCCGCGGCCAGCGCCTGCTCGTCGCGCGCCTGCTGATGGCGCAACGCGGGTTCCACCGCCGCCGCCGCGGCTTCCCGATCGAAAGGCTGGCCCAGGAAACGCGCCAGCTTCGCCGCCGCCGTCGCCGGGTCCGCCAGCGCCTCGGCGTAGCTCAGCGCCAGCACCGGAATTTCCGCGCGCCGCCGCAGCCAGGTCTGCACCCGCATAAGCTGCTGCGTATACGCGCGCAACAACCGCGCCTCGGCCAGTCCACCGCCCTTGCGGCCCAGCCGCTCGAGCATGGCTTTCTGCGAGGCGACCACCTCCCTTATGTCGCGGTGCATAAAGATCAGCCGGTACTGCTCGCCCACCGGGAGGAAGGGAAGCAAGTGGGCCACGATCTTCACCGCTTTTCCGCGCGCTTCGGGAATCCAGGAGGCGTCCTGGTGCAGCCGCGTGGCTTGTTCGTGCTCGAAGTAACCGCGCGGGTTGTCTTCGTCGGGAATCCGCTTCTCGTCGGCATAGGCAGGCAAACCGGCGGCGGCCAGCATCTGCATCATCATGGAAGTGCCCGAGCGCGGCAGCCCCGCAACCACGGTTATCACCTCCGCGCGGCCGTCGGGCGGAGCCACATCGCTGCGTTCGAAGCGGGGCACGGCTCCTGGCCTGCCGACGCCGGCCGGCGGGGAAACCGGCTCCGCGCGCCGCCTTTGCTTCGCCCGGCGGCGGAGATCGGCTGCGCGGGCCATCTGCAAACTGCCCTCGCCGATGCGCGCCCGGTCCTGCGAAATGAGCCGGCCCAGCGCCTCGAGCGCCGCCGGGAATTCCGGGGCCAGCGCCAGCGCCGCGCGAAAGGCCTGCTCCGCCTTCTCTTTCTCGCCCAGACGTTGCAGCGAGAGCCCCAGCAGGAGGTGCAGGCCCGGTTGGAAGTAGATCAGCGAAAGGGATTCCACCGCCCGGTCCACGGCCGGCTCGTAGCGGCGCGCCTGGAAGTGGATGCGCGCTTCGAGCGCCAGCGCCTCCCAGTTGTCGCGGTCGGCCCGCCGCACGCGCTCAATCTGTTCCATGGCGCGATCAAATTCCTTGAGGGCGGCGAAGCCCTGGGCCAGGAAGAGGCGCAACCCCGGGGGCTGGCGGCGAGCCTTGCCAAGCTCCTCCAGCAACATGCGGGCCTGCTCCTTCTGGCGGATGGAGCGCGGCTGGCTCAACGTCAGGCGGCAGCGCAGGAGCAGGCGATCCATGACCCACCCGCCGGCCTTTTCGGCAAGCTGCCGCCGCTCGAACATCTCGCGCCGGCCGCCGGGCTCTTCGCGGCGCGCGGCTTCGATGTCGGGCTTCTGCTCGCGGCGGCGCTTCATCTCTTCGGCGGCGCGCGGCGCGAACTCCGCGCAGGCTTTGTCGAAGCCGTCCAGCAGCAACCGGCAGCCCTCGCGATCCTCGGCTTGAATCAGGCAGGCCGCTAGCGTGAAGTAGTACCGGCCCTGTTCCGGATCGCCGGCAATCAACTCGCGCAGCAGCGGCTCCGCCAGGTCGGGACGGCCCGCATCGGCATGCGCCCGCGCCAGATTGTAGCGCTGCTCGGCCAGGCAATCCTCCACCGCGTCGCGGCCGTCTTTCCCCGGCGGCGCGACGTAGCCCAGGTCCACCAGTTGCTTGAGGGATTCGGCCGCGGCCTCGCTGTCGTACTGTTCTTCGGCGGGGTGTCGCCCATCTTCGCCTTCCACCGCGTCCCAGCTATCGATCTTCTCGACCGCGCGGCCATCCTCAAAGGCGTTTACCAGCACCTTGCCGTCCATGTCCAAGCCGGCTGGAAGCCCCAGCGCGTGCAAGGCGGTAGGCGTTACGTCCAGCACGCTGGCGCCGTAGACGCGGTCTCCCGCCCGTACCCCCGCGGCGCGCAGGCAGAAGACTCCGAAAGAACGGTGCTCCACAGCCGGCCCGGCCGCCTCGGCGGGGATGTAATCCGGCAGCAGCCGGTCGGAGTGGAAGCCGTGATCGCTGACCACCATTACCGCGCAATCCGCGCCCCCCAACTGCAGCAGCCGCCCCAGCATGACGTCGTGGTAGCGGTATGCATTCTCCACGACGCCGGCGAACAGCGCCGGGTCGGTCCCCTCGTCCCGCATGCGCTTGCCGGCGTGGTAGCGCATGAAACGGTGGCAGAAATGGTCGATGCCCGCGTAGTAAATGGCGGCCAGGTCCCACGGCTCCGTCTCCATCAGGTCAGTGGCCGCCGCGTGCACGCTCATGGTTTCGGCGATAATGCCGGCCAAGTCGTGCAGGCTCTTGTCCTTCCCCTGGTCGATCTTGTTCCAGCCGGGCACGAACATGCCCAGGATTTCGCCGCTGATTTCGGTGGGATGCACGCGCAACTCGGCCATGCGGGCGGCGAGGGACGCCGGCGCCACCGTTCCGGGCGGCATGGGAGTGTTGGGGTTCTGTTCGCCCTTCAGCGGGAAAAGGTCCGACACCATGGCGCCGCGGATGGGCTCGGCGGGGTGCGAAGGCCACCACCCCACCACGATGCTGCTCTTCCCGTTCTGGTGGACGATGTTCCATAGCGCCTTAGTCCGGCGGCCCAGGTTGCTGATGGGGCGCACGCTCAACCCGTCGGGAGTGGGTTCGGTGAAGCCCAGGATGCCGTGCTGCGGAGGCCGCTTGCCGGTGGCGATGGAGGTCCACACCATGGGGCTCAGCGGCGGATGAATGGTAGCGAGATTGCCCCGGACGCCCTGTTGCAGCAGGCGGGCGAGGTGGGGCATCTCGCCCTTAGCCAATAGCGGATCGATGACCTTCCAATCGGCTGCGTCCCAACCGACCAGAAGGAGGCGGCTCATGCCGCGGGCTTACGCGCGGCGCGCCAGCGGCGCAGGCCGGCAGCGCCCAAAATCAAGGCGGCCAGGCCGGTCAGGTCCATAGTCGAGGGTTCCGGGACGCCGGTATCTCCGGCCGCGATGACTTCGCCAGGAGTGTCGTCGTAGGCCCACTCGTTAAGTGTGATCAATGGGCCAGCGGAACCGCTCACCGCGCTGTCCAACTGAAGCCAGCCGTAATAGTTGTTGGAGGAGGCGTCCTCGAATGTGAATAGGGCGTACTGAGAGGTCCCGTTGTAGCCTCCAGAGTGCGAGCCGAGGGCGTTGACGCCTCGTGTCGCGACGTGCAAGAAGCCTAGGGCCAGATGGCTGCCCCATTCAGCTCCCGGGCCGACAATGTCCAGAAACTGCGGTAAACCCACATTGGCCTGGAAGGCGACACCGCCGCCCCCGACGTCCACACGCCAAGTAGCAACCCCAGTAGAGGCCGTGCGGAAGCCCGCAAGCACCGAGAACGCCTTGCTACCTACTGCCGCATGATAGATTGACAAGGTACCACCGGGGCCAGGTCCGAACCCGACCAAAACTGGGGAACTGGGCGTATAGACGATGATGTCCGTCGCCTGCGCCGTGCCTGCGGTCACGCCCAGCGCCCCCGCGCCCAGCGCCGAAAGTGATGCCAATCGCGCAACATTCTTCCTCTTGATCTGCATGAACCTCCTCAGGCGGGCCGGTTTAGTGGCGTATGATTTCGCACCCGTTTCTCTCTTTAGTTATAGAACCTGTCTCGTGCAGTGTCAATACCGTACTACGGTATTTTCCTGAACCGGCGCTCCGGGATCTCCTTAGTCCGCGCAAAACAAGACGGGAAGTGCCATCATGCCGCCGGTTTACGCGCTGCGCGCCGGCGGCGCAGTCCTGTGGCGCCCATGGCCAGAGCGGCCAGGCAGGTCAGGGCCATGGTGGAAGGTTCGGGAACCGAGGCGTCGTCGTAGCCATAACTTTCCAGCGTGACCAGCGGCCCGCCTCCCGCCTCCGTGCTCACAGCGCTCACGGAGTTGCTCAACTCCAGCCAGCCATACTGTGTACTTCCGCCGTCCTGAAATGTGAACAGGGCGTACATGTCCGAAAAGCCGGGGTTGCCATGGACCCCGTAACGGCTGGACCAAGAGACGGGCTCACTCGGAGGATCGGGCTTCCAATATCTCTTGAAGACTCGCGATGCGATGGAGGCGGACGTGACCTTCTTGCCCGAGACTTGGCTCCACTTCACTCCGGAACTCCCAACCATGCTCAAGAAGCCGGATAGACCCTTTTTGAAATAAACACCACCGTCGCCCCGGACAAACACGCCCCAAAACCGGCTGCCATCGTCAATTGGCCCCGATGTCGCTTTAACACTAAAGAAATTGCGTCCCGGCAAGTTAACCTTCGCCGAAGAATTGGTGAAACTGCTTCCGAATCCAACCGTGGCGCCGAGCGGATAAGATACCATTCCCGCTTGCGCCGTGCCTGCGGTTACGCCCAGCGCCCCCGCTCCCAGAGCCGAGAGTGACGCCAATCGCGCGACGTTCTTCTTCTTGATCCGCATAGGTCTTCTGTACTAGGCCTTCCCGTACTTAGCGCCTACTATATGGTCCTTTCAGGCACGATGTCAATGCGAGCAAAGGCCCGTGCTACTTCCCCAACGCCCGGTCGATGGCGGCCAGCACTTTGGCGACGCACTCTTCCAGGCTCTCGCGGTCCGTGCGGCATTCCACTTCGGGACGCGCTGGCGCTTCGTAGGGATCGTCGATGCCGGTGAATGCGCGCAATTCCCCGGCCCGCGCCTTGCGGTATAAGCCCTTGGGATCGCGGGCCTCGCATACCTCCAGCGGGGCGTTCACGTAGACCTCCACGAAATCGCCGATGGCGGCCCGGATTTCGTCGCGCACCCCGCGGTAAGGCGAGATGGCAGCCGCCAGCACGATCACCCCATTGCGTGTCAGCAGGCCGGCCACGAAACCGATGCGCCGGATATTCTCGTCGCGGTCCTCGCGAGAGAAGCCGAGGCCCTTGCTCAGATGCTTGCGAACCGTGTCGCCGTCCAGCAATTCCAGCCTGCAGCCGCGTTCCGCCAGGCGCTCGTACACCGCGCTGCAGAGGGTGGTTTTTCCCGACGCGCTCAGGCCCGTGAACCACACCGTCAGACCGCGGTGAGGCGGCTTGGCAGGCCGGGGAACTTCTCCCAACTTCTCCAGAATCATGCCCGCCGCCACCGTTCGGTTGGAAGTCAGGTCGATGAGGATGAAGCCTCCGGTGGAGCGGTTCTGGCGGTAGGCATCGAAGCACAGAGGCTGGTGCGTCTCAATCTCCACCTCGGCGATGTCGTTCAACCGCAGCTCGCCCGCGTAGGGCGCGGGTTCGAGGGTCCGCATGTCCACCACGTGCCGTACTGCGCGCACGTTCGCGCAGACCTGCCGGGTGGTGTGTTTCAGCAGATAGGCGGTCTCCGGCTGGAGCGGCTCGGCGGCCATCCAGATGAGCGTGGCGGAAAACTCGCGCCCCACCGCGCCCGGCGCGGCCGGGTCCACCAGCATGTCGCCGCGGCCTATGTCGAGCCGGTCGGCCAGCGAAACCACGGGTGACTGCGGGAAAACGGCCTCGTCAAGGTCGCCGTCCATGGTTGCCAGCGCCGTTACGCGGGTCTCGATACCCGAGGGCAGCGCCAGAACTCGATCACCCACGCGCAGCCGGCCGGACGCAATCTGGCCCGCGTAGCCGCGAAAGTCCTGGTGCGGACGGATCACCATCTGCACCGGGAATCGCAGCGGCGCATCGCAGCCGGGCGCGGCTACGTCTGCCGTCTCCAGGTATTCGAGCAAGCTGGGGCCGGCGAACCACGGCGTCCGCGCGCTGCGCGCCACGATGTTGTCGCCGTCGAGCGCGCTCACTGGGACAAAGAACGGATCCTCAAACCCAAGCTGCGCCAGAGCGCCCGCGAACCCGGCGCGAATGCCCTCGAACACGTCCTGCCGGAAATCAAGCAGGTCCATCTTATTCACCGCGATCGCCACGTGGCGGATGCCCAGCAGGGCGGCGATGTAAGCGTGCCGGCGCGACTGCGGAAGAACTCCGTGGCGCGCATCCACCAGGATCACGGCCAGCTCGGCGGTGGAGGCCCCGGTGGCCATGTTGCGCGTATATTGCTCGTGCCCGGGGACGTCGGCGACGATGAATCGGCGGCGCGGCGTCTGAAAGTAACGGTAAGCCACGTCGATGGTGATGGCCTGTTCCCGCTCAGCCCGCAGGCCGTCGGTTATTAGAGCCAGGTCCAGCCCATTGCCGCTCGCCTGGCGCACCGATTCGAGCTGGTCGTCGTACACGCCGCGCGTATCGTGCAGCAGCCGCCCGATCAACGTGGACTTGCCGTCGTCCACGCTCCCGGCGGTGGTGAAGCGCAGCAGGGGCCGCATTAGAAATAGCCCTCACGCTTCTTCAGCTCCATGGAGCCTTCCTGGTCGTGATCGATCACCCGGTTCTCGCGCTCGGAGCGCCGCAGCCCGCGCAGTTCTTCGACGATCTCGGGCAGCGTGGCGGCCGTGGAGCGGATGGCGCCGGTGCAGAACGCGCAGCCCAGCGACCGCATCCGGCACATTACCGTCTCCATGCGGTCTCCCGGTTCGGGAGGCATGTCGTAGTCCGGCAGGAGCAGCGTGTCGCCGCGCACCAGCATCCGGCGCGGCTTGGCAAAGTACAGCGGCGCCACCGGAATTCGCTCCAGTTGGATGTACTCCCAAACATCCAGCTCGGTCCAGTTCGAAAGCGGAAAAACACGAATGCTCTCACCTTTATCTATGCGGCCGTTGTAGAGATTCCATAGCTCCGGCCGCTGGTTCCGGGGGTCCCACTGGCCATGGGCGTCGCGGAAAGAGTACACCCGCTCCTTGGCTCGCGACTTCTCCTCCTCCCGCCGCGCGCCGCCGATGGCCGCGTCGATTCCATGCCGCGCGATGGCGTCCAGCAGGGCCCCCGTCTTCAGCAGGTGGCAGCACTTCTGCGTCCCCAGCCGGAAGGGGTTGGCGCCTTCGGCGGCTGGGTGGGTGTGGACGATTAGTTCGAATCCAGTCTCGCGCGCCGTTTGATCGCGGAATTCGATCATTTCCCGGAATTTGAAAGTGGTATCCACGTGCAGCAGCGGGAAGGGCGCCCGCGCCGGAAAAAACGCCTTTTGCGCCAGCCGCAACAATACCGAGGAGTCTTTGCCGATCGAGTACAGCAGAGCCGGCCGCGCAAACTCGGCCGCCACTTCGCGCAGAATGTAGATGCTCTCCGCCTCCAGGGCGCGGAGATGGGAGTTTCCAACAGGCATGGAACAGTCATATTACCGCGTGGTTGCGGTCTGGTCGAAAAGGCTCTCCATAAGCTCCGCGGTTTTGGTATAATTATTCATCGGAGCGAATAATCAATCAAGATGAACGTCAGGGTGGGCATTGTCGGCTATCGCGGCTACAGCGGCGCGGAGCTGGTTCGGATTCTGGAGCGCCACGGGCGCGTGGAGCCGGTGCTGCTGGAGCACCGCGAAGATGCCGGCTCGGCCCCGGCGATCCGCGGCGCTAAGGGCCCGGTGCGCCTGGCGTGCACCCCGGACGCGGTTCGCGGCCAAGCCGTGGCGCTGGTCTTCCTGGCCACCCCGCCGGAAGTTTCCATGGAATTGGCCCCGGCCATGCTAGGCGCCGGAGCGCGCGTAGTGGACCTGAGCGGCGCCTTTCGCCTGCGCACGCCGGAGAACTACGCCGCCTGGTACAAGGAAACCCATACCCAGCCCGAGCTTCTTGCTGAGGCGGTCTACGGCCTGCCGGAGTTCTGCCGCGAGCGCATTCCGGAGGCGCGCCTCGTGGCCAATCCCGGCTGCTACCCCACCGCCGCCAACCTGGCCATCCGGCCGCTCCTCGATGCCGGCGTGGTGGACCGCGCTCGCGGCGTGGTGTGCGACGCCAAATCCGGCGTGAGCGGGGCGGGGCGCAAGGCCAGCCTCAAAACCAGCTTCTGCGAGGTCACCGCGAACCTCGGCGCCTATTCGATTCTGAACCACCGCCACGTGTCGGAGGTGTTGCAGGTCTGTGAGATGGAGGAGCGGGAATTCAGCTTTGTGGCGCAGTTGCTGCCGGTGGACCGCGGCATCCTCGAGACCATCTATTTCCGCGCCACCGGCGTCGAGAGCGCCGAGGATCTGCTGGCCATCTACCAGCGCCGCTACGCCGGCGAACCCTTCCTCAGGCTCTATAACCCCGGCCACATGCCCGACCTCCGGGCGGTGGCGCACTCCAACTTCTGCGACATCGGAGTGGCGCTCGATGGGCGAAGCGGCCGGGCCGTGGTGGTGAGCGCCATCGATAACCTGGTGAAAGGCGCCGCCGGGCAAGCCGTACAGAACATGAACCTGATGATGGGATATCCCGAGACCGAGGGGCTGCTGTGAAAATCCTGGTGAAGCTCGGCGGCACGCTGCTCGATTCGGCCCTGACGCGCGACGCGCTGGCAGTCCAGATTGCGGCCGTGCGCGCCGTGGGGACCGAGATTGTGGTGGTCCACGGCGGCGGCCGGCAGATGACCCGCTACCTGGCGGAGCGCGGCGTCGAGAGCCGCTTCGTCAATGGGTTGCGCGTGACCACCCCGGAAACCCTGGACGCCGTGCTGAAGGTGTTCGCGGGGGCCGTCAACCACGAGCTGGTGGCCAGCCTGAACCACGCCGGAGCGCTCGCCGTGGGGCTTTCCGGAATCGACGCCCTCCTCGTCGAAGCCGAGCAAATGAACCCTGCGTTGGGAGCCGTGGGGCGCGTCACGCGCGCCAACGCCGGCTTGCTTCACCTGTTGACGTCCAAAGCCTACCTCCCCGTGGTGGCGTGCGTGGCGGGTGACCGGCAGGGGCGGATCTACAACGTGAATGCCGACCAACTGGCGGCGGCCTGCGCCGCGGCCTACGGGGCGCAAACGCTGGTCTTCCTGACCGATGTGGACGGTGTTCTGGATGCCGAGGGAGGAGTCTGCGATGCGCTTTCGGCGTCCACGTGCGAGGGGCTGATCGCCGGCGGCGTGGCCACCGGCGGCATGCGGGCCAAGCTGGCGGCCGCCGTGGACGCGCTGCGGGGAGGGGTGGAAAACGTGCGGATTGCCCCCGGAGCCGCCCCTAACGCGCTTCTGCGCCTGCTGGCGGGCGAGGCGCTGGGCACACGCATCGCGCTCGCCGAAGGGCGGCCGGCATGATCAGCGGAGTTCGCGCCGACGCATTCGTCGAACCCGGGGCCGGCGGCCCCCCGCTTACCGTGCGCAAGGCCGCCATGCGCGACATTCGGCCCATCATGGAAATCATCGACAGTTACGCGGCCAGGGGTTTGATGCTGCCGCGCACCGAGTTCGAGATCTCCGAAGCCATTCGCGATTTCACCGTGGTGGACTGCGACGGAGACCTGCTGGGCTGCGGCGCCCTGCACTTTTACACCCCCACCACCGGCGAGATCCGCTCCCTGGCCGTTCGCGAAGATGCCAAGACGCGCGGCGTGGGCCGCCGGCTGGTGGAGGCATTGGTCCACGAGGCTCGCGATTACGAGCTGGACGCCGTTTTCGCCTTCACTTATGTCCCCGAGTTCTTTCGCAAGGTGGGCTTCCACGCCATCGAGCGCGGCGCCCTGCCGCTTAAGGCGTGGAAGGATTGCGTCCGCTGCTCCAAATTCCAGGCCTGCGACGAAATCGCCGTGCTCCGAATCCTCCGGCCCGAAGCTTGGCCCGAGGGCCAGCCGGATGGCTGGGGCGGCGCCAGCCCGGACGATCAGTTCATCCAGATTCCCACCGCCCGGCCGCCCGGCTCGTAGCCTGCTGCGCTCGATCCGTAGAGCGGCCCTCCGGGCTGCCACGTCGGCATCCTTGCCGACGTTCTGCGAGGAGCGCCGGCGCGAATGCCGGCATGGCAGGCGAGACGCCCGCTCTGCGGCGCGCTCGATAATTTGCATCACCTGCGACTAGGCAGCCGATTGCCCCCCAACCGTGGACGATACCCCCAAGTAGGGACTGCCCTCAGTCCCCCCAAAAGACCGCCGAGATTATCGACGATTTTGTATTCCTTTGGATATACCATTACGTTTTAGGGACAAACAAACCCTAAACTACGACGGTCCTACTGCTTGTGAGGCACGCATGAGAGCGCAGACGGTTGATGTGAAATCCTCAACTGGACGGGTCCTTTGCTGTACCGTTTTCAGGCCCGGCGGGAAGAAGCTGTTGGCCAAGGGCCACGTCATCAGCGAGGAAGATGTTCGGGTCCTGGAATCCGAAGGCATGGCGACCATATGGGTTACCGAGCTGGAGGACGGGGAAGTCGGCGAGGACGATGCGGTGTGCGCGGTGGCCAGCGAGATGGGCTGTGGCAGCTTTGAGATCCGCCTGGCCGCCGGTGGCAGGGCTAATCTCCTGGCTACCGAGAACTGCTGCGTCCTGGTGGACGACGAGTTGCTGAAGCAGATTAACTGCACTTCCAGCGTGGTCATCGCCACCTCGCTGAATTTCAGCTATGCCACCACGGGTCAACGGATTGCCACCGTCAAGAGCGCTCCCTTCGCAGTCGCCAAGGACCAGTTGGAAGCCGTTACCGGCATTCTCAAGGAACGCGGACCCATACTCCAGGCGCGTCCCGTCCGGACGCCTAGTGTTGGAGTTCTCTACACCGATCCGATTAGCGGCGAACGCGCACGCCAGTTGTTTGAGAACATCATGCGGCAGCGCCTGGAACGGTTCGGGGTAAGCCCTAATTTCGTTTTGTCGTGTACGGAAGATGAGAATTCCGTGGCCCGCTGCCTACTACACTTACTGAGATCCAAGCCATGCGTGATTCTGGTGGCGTCCACCACGGCGCCGGCGGGACCGGAAGACGTTATAGGGCAGGCCATGCTGCGGGTGGAGGGCCAGGTGGAGAGATTCCTGGCGCCCGTCGAGCCCGGCAACCTGCTGCTGCTCTCCTACAAGGACGACGTGCCGATCATCTCCGCTCCCGGATGCTTCCGTTCGGCCAAACCGAATATCGTGGATTTGATTTTGCCCCCGCTGCTGGCCCGCTATCACGTGACCGGCTGGGAAGTCGCCTGCCTGGGCCACGGCGGCCTTTTGGCGTAATAAGCTCCTCCGCCCCGGAGTCCGCAACCTCCGAGCAGACTCCGGGTGCTCCTCAACCGGGCGTCCACGTGACGCCCGGTTTTTTTGTCAGTCCCAGCGAATGCCGCGCGCGCTCATCTCCCGCTCCAGCCCCGCGCGGTCCACGAACCGCACGGCGTCGATTCCCAGCGCCCGCGCGGCCTCCACGTGCGCGGCTGTATCGTCGGTGTAGAAGCATTCCTCGGGCCGGCAGCCGGCCCGCTCGATGGCCACGCGGAAGATCTCCGGCTGCGGTTTGAGCGCCCGTACCTCGTAGGACAGCACCAGCTCTTGAAAATGGCGCAGCATGGGATAGGCCCGGCGGATCATCTCGAAGTGGATGGCGTTGGTGTTCGAGAGCAGCAGCAGACGGTAGCGTGACGCCAATCCCCGAAGCATTTTCTCGGGTATCAAAGGGCCGGTGAAGATGTGGTTCCAGATCCGGCAAAAACCCTCGTAATCCAGGCGCAATTCCAGGGTCCGGGAAAGCTGCGCGAAGAAATCCCCCGGTTCCACCAGGCCGGTTTCGAAACGCTCCACCAGGCCGGCGCCCGCGATCCGCTCGGAGCTGGCGCCTTCGGCGTACGGGCACACCTCGGCCAGCGCCCGGTACGCCCGGCCGAAATCGAACTGAACCAGAACCCCGCCCAAATCGAAGATGATGGCTTTATACATGGCCCCGCGGCGCCGGCGGGAATCAGTACCGCTTTTGGATCTCGACCGCCGCTTGCATCTGGAACCAGGCCCCCGCTATCGACAGGATCGACGCGGCAACCTCGAACAGCGACAGCCCCAGGTCGCCCGGCTCGAAGTAGTAACCACTGAAGATATACCCCTTCACCATCAGGGCCGCCACCATGAGCGTCCACACGAAGAACAGCGCGGACAGTTTACGGCGAAACGCCAGGATAACGATGCCGAGCCCGGCCAGGGACCCGAGCAGGGCGATATAGGTCAGGGTCGAGCCCGTCCAGGGCAGCATGTCGAGGCGCAAAGCCTGCCCGCTCTCGAGCGCCACGCCGGACACCGCGATCAAGATTATGGCTAACAGCCCTTGAAAGACAAAACTGAAATAGCGCACCAGCGCCTTCGCCACTTGGCCAACCTCCGTGCAAAAAGTGAAGGGATATTCTAGCAACTCTCGGTTTTGGCGGCTGTTGCGCCGGATCTCGGAGCGCCTCGCGAGCGAAAGAGAATAGCCCAGGGCGGGAGCAGGCGTGAAAGAATCCAGCTACACAGGCGGAACTGCCTGCGCCACCGCAACAAGTCCTGCATTTTCAGAGGTGGGGCACGCGGTTCCGCCCGCGTAGCCCATTTGCGGGCGTTCTTTCACTCCTTCGTAAGCCATGGGGGGTGTCGCCGGAGCGGAGAAAATGGTATAGTACGAATGCCTTTTGAGAGTCCTGCAAGCACTTGGCCGAATCCAAATCCGCCTGGTCTAGCGCGCACAATTGAAAGACAGAAAGGGACGAGAAGATGAAGAACATCTTTGTAGGCAATTTGGATTTTGCGGCGACCGAATCGTCTATCCGGGAGCTATTCGAACGCCACGGCGCCGTCGAGCGCGTGTCCTTGATGACCGATCGCGATACCGGACGCTCGCGTGGATTCGCGTTTGTCGAAATGACCGACGCCGCCCAGGCGGACCAGGCCATCGCCGCGCTCAACGGGGTGCAGGTGGGCGGCCGCGCTCTCAGCGTGAATGAAGCCCGGCCCAAGCCACAGGGCGGCGGCGGCCGCGGACCCGGAGCCGGCGGTCCCCGCCAGCGCCGCGAGCCTCGCTGGTAGCGGGGAATAACGAGACGCGCGGCCGGCCATAGCGGTCCGGCCGCCGTGTCCAACAGGGAGGCCGAGGGACGGCTGGACGCTATCCCGCCGGAACGTAGCGGCATTTGGATCGAGCCCTGGCCCGCGGGCCAGGCGCTACACAGAGGGGAGTGTCATGGAGTTTCGGTACTTGGGATTCGACCAGCAGCGGAATGTGCGCGCTTACCGGTTCGACGTTCTCGCCAAAGGCGAGCCAACCAGGCACGTCGTGATCACCGCCGAGCTGGGCCTGTTCCTCACGCACCGCATCGGCATCCAGGAAGGACCCTCCCTGTGCGCCAAGAAGCTTGCCGCCGACCTGCAAAACGGCGCCGAGGGAACCCACGAGCTGCTAGAGGAAGACCTGAGAGCATATTCGGCCGCTGTTGCCAGCGCCGAAGCGCGCCGGGCCGAAATGCGCAAGGCCGGCCCCCGCCGCGCCGCCGCCGGCGCCCCCGAGCAATCCCCCTGGCGAAACTTCGGTTTGCGATAAAAGCGCCGCCGCGCCGCAGAGAAAAGCTCCCCATCGCTTTTCGCGGGTGATCCGGCGCGCGCGGGCGGCTGCCCCTATCGCCAAAGGCCGTTTAGCCTTCGTTTAGCCTGAATCCCGAGGTTGGCGCATTGTATCGGGGCACGACTTCAGCCGTGCCGCAAACGGGAATACCCGGGGGGCTTTAGCCCCTGTTTTTTCATGAGGGCGAGAAGGACTTGCGAGGGGGCTGCCAAACCAGGGGCTAAAGCCCAGAAAATGCTGCCTGATCGGCACGGCTCAAGCCGTGCCCTGATACAAAGCCTGTTCCTTCAAGGTAATAGCCTGTAGGAATTCAGTTTATCCGAAGTTAACTTCGTAATTCAGGTTTAAGAGTCGCTTTATCATGTCCGCGGGCTTAGGGAAGGCTGCGGAGGTACTGCCTCATCTCGTCCCGAACCCTCCGGAAGAGGGCCAGCCGTTCCGCTTCAGAACCTTCCCGTGCGGCCGGATCTTCAAAGCTCCGATGAATCGTCGCCGTCTTTACCGGAAACACCGGGCAGCTTTCCCTGGCATTGTCGCAGACGGTCAGAACGTAGTCGAACGATTGACCCGCAAACTCGTCCACGCTCTTGGAGCGATGGCCGGATATGTCGATGCCCAACTCGCGCATGACGGCGATCGCTTCGGGGCGAACCCGGCTCGGTCTGGTTCCGGCGCTGAACGCCTCGAAGCGATCTCCCGCGTCGTGGCGCAACAGGCCTTCCGCCATTTGGCTCCTGGCCGAATTTCCGGTGCACAGAATCAGGACTCTCTTCTTATGGGGCATGGGCGGCTGTTCCGGCGCCCTCAACTACAGCGCTCCGGTGGAGGCAGGCTTCACCGCGCGGATGAAGGCGCTGATGAATTTGCCTTCAATCTGCGGCGCGATCGCATTCACATCGATCCCCTCGCCGCTAAGAAACTGCCGCGCGTCATCGATGCTGTAAACGCGGGTTGCCTCTATGCCGATCGAATCGAAACCCGCCCGGGCGAGCTTGGCGGCATAATCGTAGTCGCGCAGCGCTCCCGCAATGCAACCCACCCACAGCTCCATGCTGCGCCGCACCGCGGCCGGTACGTCGCCCCGGACAACCACGTCGGAAACCGCGAAACGGCCTCCGGGCTTGAGGACCCGAAACGCTTCACGCAGCACGCCATCCTTATCGCCCGAGAGATTGATAACGCAATTCGAAATGACGACGTCGATGGAGTTGTCGGGTAACGGGATGTGTTCGATCTCGCCCTTCAGAAACTCCACGTTTTCCACCCCCGCCTTGCGCTGGTTCTCGCGAGCGAGCGCCAGCATCTCGTCCGTCATATCGAGGCCGTAGGCTCTGCCTGCCGGTCCCACGCGCTTCGCGGAAAGGAGCACGTCGATGCCCCCGCCGGAACCGAGATCGAGGACGGTTTCGCCGGGGTTCAGCTCGGCCAGCGCGGTAGGATTGCCGCACCCGAGAGACGCAAGTATGGCCTCTTCCGGAATCTGGCTGGTCTGGCTTGCCGCATACAAGTTCGATGTGATGGGATCGACGCAACCGAGTGAACTCGGGGCCGAGCCGCAGCAGGAGCTTCCACCGCTCTTGACGCGAAGCGCCGCCTGGCCGTATTTCTCGCGCACTTTCTCTTTCAATTCCATTCCCTCTCTCCTTCTCCTACTTGCATATCTGGGTTATGTTGGCCGGCTTGATGGCCTTGTTGCGGGTACAGCACTCCGCGTAGAGGAACCCGAGCAGTTCCCCCAGCGCCGTGGTATTGGCGGCATACCGCAGGAACGTGCTCTCGCGGCGCACCGTGATGAGATCCTCATTCTTGAGCTTTTCGAGGTGGTGCGACAAAGTGGAGGCCGCAATGGCCAATTCGCTCTGAATCTCCCCCACCACCATCCCATCGGGATGCGCGGCCAGCAACGCTCGCAGAATCCGCAAGCGCGGCTCCGCTCCCAGAGCGGCGAACATGTCCGCATAGGTGGCAGTCCGGTCGGCGTCCGGCGTGACCCGCAATCGCGACGATTCCATATTTCTATTATCTTCGAATGATGGAACTTGTCAAGCCGGCGGCTCGGCCGAGGCTCCTCCTCGATGGCTCCGGGGACCTGCTCGACGATCTCTGGCGCCCTCCGCGCCGGACCCTCCCAGCGGCGACGGAATCCCCGAGCCGCTGGCGCGCCTCTAACCTCAATACTGTTCACTGAATCGCTGCTCTCTTCCGTGGCGCAGCCTCTCAGGCTGCCGCGTCGAGACTCATCTCGACGCTTGGTGGCGGACCAAGCGCCAGACTCGACCCGAGTGTCGAGCCGGCAGGCTGAGAGCCTGCGCCACGAAGGAGCAGACGTGCTAAGTGAACAGCATTGCCTCTAACCTGCATATCTCACACCCCACTCTCCGATGTGGCGCGGACACTCCGGTCTGCCGCGTCGAGACTCCCTCGAAAATCCCCGATCGCTGCGCGGTTCCGTACGTGGCGCGGACACTCGTGTCTGCCGCGTCCCGACTCCTCGGGACGCTTGGTTTCTCCATCCTCCGTTGCGCGCCGCGGCGCATGCCCACTCGTCTCGACGCGGCAGACCGGAGTGTCCGCGCCACATCGGAGAGTGGGGTGGTAGAGGTCGGCGATCAAGGACTCCCCGGGTCTCTCCAACTCCAACCATCAAACCCTGTTCGAGACTTTCCTGGTCTACTATGACCCCGCCGTGCAGCCCGATGTGTTCGATCTGCTCGCCGGCTATTCATGGGGAGTTCCAACCGGCGCGGCTGACAATGAATCGGGAATCGGCGCTACCGGCATCGATGGCCAGTCCAATCACGCCCGCAATGCCGCTCGTCAATCGACGGCTGAAAGCTGAAGTCGAACTGCTCGAACGTCTTCAGGTACGGCAGATGCGCTAACTGCAGCCGGGTCTTCAGGTAGCGCTGCCGCCGGGCATCGGTCTCTGCCGTCAGCGCTTCCAGCAGAAAATCGCCGTAGCTGGGCTCCTTTTTCGCCGCCTGTTCCAGCAGCCCTTCAAGACGAGCCTCTAGGGCCGCCAGCCCCAGCCCGCTCAACGTCTCTTGCAGTTGCTCGATGGCGGTCATAGCGCGCCTCCCGCCGCCACACTCTCATAGGCGGCCAGGGGCCGGATCTCCACCACCGGCGCGCTCTGCCGGATGTGCACGCGCCCAACGGAATCCCCTCGTGATGCTCGGGGTCCCGCACGATCCGATGCTTCCGCGGCGCCTGCGCGTGCGCCGCAATCCGCTGTGCGCCGTAATGCACCTCGACGCCGCTCGCGCACCCAAACCTCCTTGCCCGCATACACCCCTTGCGCACCGTCTTGCGATCGAAGCCCGTCACCGAACTGATCGCCTGGATGCTGAGTCCTTGTCGCTTCAACTCCGCAAAATCGTTCACTTCCCACGCCCTAAACAGATTCGGCGCCTCCTCCATTCCAGAGTCGATGCCGGCTACAGCCCTTGTCAGGGGTGGGGAAAACTCAACCGGCGATTTTGGGATTATTGCACTGGCGGTGATGCAACTCTACCCGAGGCCCAAATTGGCTTCGTTCCGCAACCCTGTTGGGATGGGCCGCCGGCCCGCAAAACTCATGAAAAGCCTGAGGGGCCAGGCGTCGCCCGACCGCTCCCTGACGGGGCGCCCTCCGGGACCGGCTCGTTATCGATATGGCGAGCCGCGACGGTCAGGGAGCGGTTGGAATAGTGGTCGCATGGCAGGCCCAAGGCGCTTTTTCAAACCTGTCCGAGCCCCCAATTGGCTTCGTTCCGCAACTCTATTCGAGACCCCAATTGGCTTCGTTCCCGCAACCCTATCCGAGGCTCAAATTGGCTTCGTTCCGCAACTCTATCCGAGCCCCAATGGCTTCGTTTCCGCAACCCTCTGCGAGGCTCAAATTGGCTTCGTTCCTCGACCCCATCCGAGGCCCAAATTGGCTTCGTTCCGCAACTCTATCCGAGGCCCAAATTGGCTTCGTTCCGCAACCCTGTTGGGATGGGTCGCCGGCCCGCGAAATTTCATGAAAAACCTGAGGAGCCAGCATCGCCAGGCGTCGCCCGACCGCTCCCTGACGGGGCGCCCTCTGGGCCCGGCTCGTTATCGATATGGCGAGCCGCGACCGTCAGGGAGCGGTTGGAAGAGTGGTCGCATGGCAGGCCCAAGGCGCTTTTTCGAACCTGTCCGAGCCCCAATTGGCTTCGTTCCCTCACCCGGGGGGCAAAACCGGGAACGGGCGGTTCCCAGCCCATCCGGCCCTTGATCGTCGCAAGGCCGTGCTCTGGCCTCGCCGATGTGGTTCACCCGCGCCACGCCCGGCGCCGCCGGAGGTAAGATATTACCGAAACCGCCATGACGCGCCGATGCATGCTCCTCTTCCTGGCGGCCCTCGCGGCGCCCGCGCAGAAATACAATGGACCGCGCCCGCCGAAGCCGGACATTGTCTACCTGAAGCACGCCTCCGATCTGCTGCCGATCGAGATGCAGGAATCCAAGGAGGAAAAGAAGGGCGACAGTATCACCTACGTGGTGGAAGGGGCCAACTCGCCCGTATCCACGCCTCTGGCCTCGCCCATCTTTCTGATGGTGGCCGACAAAATCCCCCCCGAGAGCCTGGAACTGTTCAAGCTCGAGACCCGGAACGGCCGCCGCGAAATCACCATGAGTCCCAAGAAGCCGGGGCGGCCGATCCGCGTCGAGATCACCAGCCTGACGAACGACAAGCTCTGGCGGATCGAGGTAGACGAAAGCCTGGAACCAGGCGAGTATTCCTTCAGCCCCGGCGCCAACGAACGGCAGGGCTGGAAGGGCAGCAACCAGGTATTCTGCTTTCAGGTTCGTTAGGTCCGCCCAGGTGGTCCGGCCCTTCGCTCACGTGGGCTTATCGGCCCTTTGCCCTCCTCGCGGGTCCTCTGTTTGGAGCGGGCTATCAGGCGCTCCAGATCGAGAAAATGGCGCGGTTCGTAAACCTGCTTGGACCACCGCGTGCCCCCCTCGAACTCCACACCCACGAAAAACCCGATTTCACGGTACGTGCAGTAACGGACCCGGCCCACGAAGTTCTGGTTGGGGCACTCCCAGCGAATCACCACGCCGTATGGAACGGCGGTCTCCAGTTGAAGGCAGGCCCCCGAGGCCGAGATGTCCTCCAGAATCGCGGTGGCATGGCGCGACCGGCCCTGATCCTTCCAAGTCACCTCCACCATGTCCGCGCACAGTAACCGAACTTCCGAACGGCGTTCCTGCATACTCCGCATATCGGCGTATCCGCCCGATTCCTTTATCCCCACGCAGCTTGTGATGTGCGTCCGGAGACGCCACCGTGGGGGGTCATTTCCTGACAGCCGCTTCTTGACACGGAGCCGCTGGGACGCGGAGAAATTCGAAGAAGAAAAACAAAGGGCGACTCATAATGAGCCTTTTTAGTTCGTTTTCTCTTTTCTTGAATCCCTCCGCGTCTCAGCGTCTCCGGGTCAAAAGGGCGGCTCCGTAACCATCTCAGAGCGTATCACGGGGCGGCGCTATGCCCGCGACGCGCCAGCGCCGCTGGCCCGGCACGCCCAGCCCCTATATCGTCTGGGCTTCCGGACCGCGGGCGAAGTAGAGGGCCACGGCGCGGTCCATATTGGCGCGGGTGAGGCGCACGGGGCGGCCTTCGTACTCGCTGATGGCTCTCACCAGGCGGTAAATATCCATGGGGTAGCAGGCCCGCAGGTGTTTCGAGCCGGCTGCGGCGCAGCGCTGCCGCAAGTATTCCGCGGCGCCGGGTTCGCACGGCGCCTGGTTGGTATCCACCACGCGCTGGAAGATCTTGTCGAAAACCACGGGGCTGATGTTATCCACCAGCACCTTGGTCTGAATGCGGCGCAGAAAGGCTTCGTCGGCCAGCTCATGCGGATTCAGGTTGGTGGAGAACACCACCATCATCTCGAAGGGGATCTGGAACTTCATGCCCGAAGCCAGGGTCAGGTAATCCACCCGGCGGTCCAGGGGCACCACCCAGCGGTTCAGCAACTGGCGGGGCGAGAGCATCTGGCGGCCGAAATCGTCGATGATCAGGATGCCGTTGTTGGACTTCATCTGGCAGGGAGCGACGAATACCCGGGTGGCTTCGTCCAGGCGCAGTTCCAGCATACTGGCCGAGAGTTCGCCTCCCATGGTGATGCAGGGGCGCTCGCAGACCACCCAGCGCGGGTCCAACAACTCGTCTTTATGGGGAGCGCGCCGGTGTACTACGGGATCGAACAAGGCAATTACGTGTCCGTCCACTTCCACGGCGTAGGGCGCCACCACGGTGTCCCGATAAACCCGCAGGATGCGCTCCGCGATGCTGGTCTTGCCGTTGCCCGTGCCGCCGTAGAGGAACAGCGACTGGTGCCCGATGAGGGAGGGTCCCAACTGGTCGAGCAACTCGTCCGGCAGCACCAGGTCGCTGAAAGCCTCGCGCAGGCTGTTGCGGCTCAGGTGCACCTTGGCGGCCTGGGCCTTGACCACCTGGTGGTATTGCGAAAGGGACACGGGCGCGGGGCCCGCATACTGGCAGACTTCGTTGCGCGCGGTCGCCAGCGCCCGGCCCGCGCCGGTGAGGGTGAACGAATAATCGTTGCCGTGCATGCCCTTGACCTCCAGCAACTGCTGCTGGCGGAACTGGTGGAAAAGGGTCTCCAAAATGGGGAACGAGAGTTTGAGGTTGTCGTTCAGAGTGCGCAGCGTTCCGGCGCCGTGCAGCCATAGGAAGCGCAGCACCAGGTCCATCACCATCGCCCGAGGTATGCCCAGGTCTTCGATACGGTCGGGGATAATCGGCCACGCTTCGGGCCGGATTGGAGTCGGAATGGCGAGGCTGCTCATATGGCCGGTAAGGGCCAACGCAGAAGTTGGCCGACGCCTGGAATATATACCGGAACGCCGCCCAGTTCCAGTACCCAATTGGTTAACGCAGGCCGTTTTTCGGGCGATCCATAGGGGGCGGGCCCTTGGGATTTCATGAAAAACTCTTCAGGTCTCAGGGGATTGCCCGACGGACGAGGTGGTTTTTCGACCCTGTCACCGAAGAGCCTCTTGTTTTGCTTGCCGGCTTGGCTTTTGGGGCCTTGCCGGGGCTGTAGGAACCGGTTCCTTTCTCCTCGCGAGGAGGAGAACAAGCCACTATGGCCGCCTAACGAACGTTGCGCCACGTATGAATCCGGCTTTGCAGCCCCCGCGCGGTAGTGGGCGCCGGACGTGGTCCCGAAACGAGCTGCTTCTCGGCGAGCGAGCAGCCTTTTTTCGACTTCAGAGTAGCAACGGGCGTTGGGACGCCTTTCGGGACGGAATTGGTAAGTGGCTGAAAATGTGGGGCGAATATATTTTGGAACGGCGTCATCGAAGAAACTGGAGGCGCCAAATCATTCCGCGAAGACGGTGGGCAGTTGGCCCACTATGCGCACGGTGTCCAGGCTTACGCGCACCACCTGGCCCACCAGGCGGACGATGTATTGGGGATCGTCTTCGCGGTTGGGGTCCGAGCGGATGCCGCTGCGGTCGTCTTCGGTGACGCGGTACTGATCCACCACCCATTCGAGCGCGGAACGGTTGCCCAGCCGGTAGGCGATGGTTTCGGGCGGAATGCCGGCCAGGGTGAGCGACGGGTTTACCGCCAGCGCGGTCTTGTCTTTCGAAAGCCGCATCTTGTCTTCCACGCGGTAACTGAGCGGGTAAGCCGGGTTTTCGACCCATTCGAGCGGCCACGGCTCCAGGGTCTCGTACTCCACATGCAGGCGGGCCAGCTCGCGCCCGGCGGCGGCGAAGGCGGCGAAATCCGGCGCGAAGGGAATGCGCGGCAGCTCACGCTTGAGGTTATCGGCGAACTTCTCGCGGTACGCCGGATGGTGCAGGACGGCGTAGATGTAATGGAAGATGTCCCACTTGGAGATGGCCGGATTGCGGTAGTGCGCCCGGAAGTTCTCCAGGGCGGAGTCGGTGACATTTTCGCGGCGGTTGGAGCCGTCGGGGGAGTGGGTGTAGAAGGGGAAGCACTGAGTTCCGCAGCCCGCGCCAACCAGGTGCAGGTCACAAATTTGATTCGAGATGAGGGCCATGAACGGTTTCTCGGACGCGATGCCGGTCAGTGCGATGACAAGGTTCTCGCCCTCCACGGCAAGTGGCGGGAAAACGGAAAGCCATTTGCCAGGCCGATGGATAAGAACGTTGTCATAGTACAGCGCCCGTTTTGAAAAAGGCCGATAAAGCGCCGGGCGGATGCCCTGTGCGGTGAACTCCGCATACGTTCCCGCCAACAGTTTGAGCTTTAGAGTGCTGCTCCACTTGATGAGCCTTTCGTCAGCGACGACGAATGCATCTATCGTACTGGCGGGCTGCTTGGACCGCCGCCAACGGTCCACCTCAGCGTTGTAGGTTTCAACGAACCGATTCACCTTGCCCGAGAGTGGCACAGCGGAGAAATCGTATACCCACTCGTCCCGGTTGGAGTTCACACCCATTGCGTGGACACCAAAGACATCAACGAGCGGCGTGCCTACTGCGAATTCGCCCGCGTGTTCGGGAACGAGCCACGCACCTCCGTCTGGCGCAAGTGTCGCCCAGGGAACGCTGCGCTCCGTTAGAAAAGCAAGTTTCTCTTCTTTGCGCCAGAACTCCGGTACGCGGGAATACCGCAGCCGCTTGTCGCCGCCGCACCGCACTGCGATTGTGATCCCCACGCCCACCTGAATCCCGAACACGTTGTGTGTCGTCCCGCTCAATTTCGGGTTCTTGCGGACGTTGCCGTGCAAGTCGATGTGGTCTATCTGCGTGAAATCCTGCATCAGGCGCTTGCGCATGCCATCAAAGGCAAGCTGATCCACGAAGCCGTTGTTCGAAACGAAGCAAACGATGCCGTCGCGACCTTCCAGACGATCCGTGGCCCAGCGGAAGAACTTCACGTATGCGTCATTGAGCTTGCTTACACTGGTGGCCTTCGAGCCTTTCGCGTACGTGTCGTGAATACGCCGGTCGATCACCGGGTACTTCCTATTCTTGTTGTTGTCGTTCTCGTTCAACTGGCCTACATTGTACGGCGGGTTGCCGATAATTACCGTGATCTGGGCTTTCCGCTCCCTTTCCACCCGCTCGGTGTTGGCTTCGCTGAACATGGGCAACTGGCGGTCTTCGGCCAGGTCCAGCGTGTCCACGAAACACAATCCTTCGAAAGGCTCGTATTGGCCGGACAGCTCCATGTAGGCGTGTTCGATGTTCAACGCGGCGATGTAATACGGCATCAACATCACCTCGTTGGCGAACAACTGCTCCCGGTACACGCGCGGCAGGTCGCGTTTGGAAATGCGCCGCATCAGGTGGACGATGAAGTTGCCGGTTCCGGTGCAGGGGTCGAGGATGGTCACGCCGGGCGAGGAAAGCGACAGCCCGAACTCGCGCTTGAGGGCCTCCTCCACCGCGCCGCACATGTAATCCACAATCTGCGGCGGCGTGTAGACAATGCCGTGGGTATCCGCCACCTTCACCGAGTAGCCGCGGAAGAAGCGCTCGTAGATGCCATTGAGAAACAACTGCTTCTCGCTGAAATCGGAGATGGTGCGGGCGGCGTTCTCTATGGCCAGGTAGAACGGGTCCAGGCTCTTGAGATATTCCGTGCGGCTGAAGCTCTGGCTCACCAGCTCGCCGATGACGCGCTCCACTTCGGCGGCGATGGCGTTGCGGCGCCCGAACTCGGGGTTATCGAAAATGGTCCGGAAGAGGCGCTCGGTGAGGAGGTGCTGCACCAGCATCTCATCCACCGCCGCGCGCGAGATGTTGGGGTTGAGCGAGAGCTGGCACAGGGAGAAGAAGGTGGCGAAGGCGGCTTCGAAGCGGCGGTTATGGGTGTGGGCTTCGGCGATCTTCCCGGCGAGGCCGAGGGCCAGGTCCGGCACGCGCTTGCCGAACTCCGCCACGGCCTGCTCGAACTCGTGGATAGCGGGCTCGGTGTGGGCGTAGAAGCGGAAGAGAAGGTCGGCAAGCTGGCGCGCGTCGGACAGATCGGCCTCCAGCGCCTTCGAGTGGTTCTGGTAGAGCACCGCGCGGCGGGTGTCCTCGAAGATGGTGTTGTTGTCGGGATAGCCGCGGCGGAGCTTGCGGTCGATTTCGCGGTCGAGGTCGTCGTGGGAGTCCTTGGATTCCCAGAAGCCGCGCGGAAAGTTATTGGGGTCGAAGACCGTGCCATCGGGCCGTATGCGGTGGCCGCCGGCCTTGGCGCCCGATTCGGCCACGTACTGCCAGCCGTGCAGGCGGGCGGAGCCGGCCAGCAGGTTCTCGAACGGACGGCGGAGCCCCATTTCGTGCTCCACCCCCTGAGATCGAAGCTCGGCAAGTGAGCGGTGGTATTCGCGGATCAGGGGAGAAGAGGGCGAAACCGAGGCGGAAGCCCGCATCATATAGAGTCCCGATTGTACCGTGAGGCGGGGCGCGGCCGGGGACGGAGGGGCCGAAAGGGCTGCCTCCGGGGAAACCGGGTACAGGGCGAAGCCGATGTGACGGACGCACTCGTGCGTGCGGTGTCGAGACCCTTCTCAACGCTTTTGGCCGGGTACGGACAGTCTGTCGGGAGCAAGAGTCGGCAAGGGCGCCGACGCGGCACGCAGGAGTGCGTGCGCCACATCATCACCAGCGGATCGCTACTTGCCCTCGGCCTGTTTCTGCTTGGCGTCCAGGACTTCGCGGACTCTTCTGGCCAGGACGCCGGGGAGGAACGGCTTTTGCAGGAACGCGGCCCCGGATTCGAGGATGCCGTGGTGAACTATGGCTTCGTCGGTATACCCGGAAATGTAGAGCACCCGCATATCGGGATGTCCGGGCTGAATCTGGCGAACCACGTCCGGGCCGCTCATCTCGGGCATCACTACATCCACTACCGCCAGGTGGATGGGGCCTTTGTGGGTTGCGGCGAGCCGGACGGCTTCGTTTCCGCGAGTAGCTTCCAGCACGCGGTAGCCACAGGCAGACAGGATGTCCACTATCAGCTTGCGGACGCGCGCTTCGTCCTCCACCAGCAGAATGGTTTCGGCGCCGGTAAGCTGTTCCACGGAGGTGGTTTTCTCCGCAACGGCTTCGGCTTTCGCCTCGGCCACGGGAAGGTAGATGCGCGCCGTGGCGCCTTTGCCCAGTTGGCTGACGATGCCGATGGCGCCGCCGCTCTGGCGAATGATGCCGTAGGCGGTGGCCAATCCCAGACCGGTGCCGCGGCCGGGGCCCTTGGTGGTGAAGAACGGTTCGAAAAGGTGGCTCTGGGTTTCCTCGTCCATCCCGACGCCGGTGTCGCTGATGGAAATGGTGACATGCTGGCCCGGCTGGATGCCAAGCTGGCGGGCCGAGTAACTCTCGCTGAGCTGCACCGTGCCGGTTTCAATGGTCAGCTTGCCGCCGTCGGGCATGGCGTCGCGCGCGTTGACCACCAGGTTCATGATGACCTGCTCCAGGCGGCCGGCATCGGCTTCCACGGAGTCTCGGGAAGCCGCCGGAATGGTGATGAGCTCCACGTCCTCGCCAATCAGGCGGTGCAGCATCTTCTCCATCTGGAGAATGAGATCGTTGACGCGCACGATGCGCGGTTCGAGCGGCTGGCGGCGGCTGAAGGCCAGCAACTGGTGGGTTAGCTGTCCCCCGCGCTGCGCCGAGCGGTGGATTTCCTCGAGGGCCGCCCGCTGGGGTTCCGTTAAATCGCGGCCGGCCAGCATAAGATCGCTGTAGCCGGTGATCACGGTCAGCAGGTTGTTGAAATCGTGGGCGACGCCGCCCGCGAGCCGGCCCACCGCCTCCATTTTCTGAGCCTGCCGGAACTGCTCCTCGAGCCGGGTTCGCTCGCGGCGCATTCTGGCGGCGCGAAGCTCCCGTTCCACGGCGGCGTTGAGGCGCATCAGGTTGCCGCGCGTAAGATGATCCGCCGCCCCGGCCGTCAAAGCCGCCAGGATATCGGCCTGCCGAATGCGCCCGGAGACCACGATTAACGGAAGGTCGGTCACATTGGCCTGAATGACGCGCAAGGCCTCCAGGGCGCCGAAGTCCCCGACCTTGAAATTGCTGATAGCGATATCCCAGTTGGCAAACAGCGCGTCTTCCAGTTGCTGGCGCGTGGTCACGAACTCAAGAAAAGGGTCGTACCCGCCCCGGCGCAGCTCCTCCGCCACAGGATCGGAACCGATGAGGCCGATGAAGAGTATCCTGAGGGGCTGAGTCATGATTCCGTCGGGCGAGACAAATTCCCAGCGTAGTAGACCGCACGGAGCGCCGCGAGCCCCATGCGCCCGGCCACGTACTATTCATCACATTGCCGCGGCCTCAGTCCGGAAACTGGACGGCCAGCGTGGGATAGACGGCTTGAACGAAGCCGGTGGCCGTACGCACCGCGAAATCGGAATCGCCGGCCGCGGGCACGACCACTTTGATCAGCGCGGTATCGCTCCGGTGGTAGCGGATGGCATCCGCAATCAACCAGAGCTTGGCGGCGTACTCGCCGGCGATGATGCGGCCGTGGCTTTGATACCAGTAGAGCACCACGGACTTGGCATCTCCCCGGGCAACCACATACCGGTTCACGACGATGGGAGCCGGACGGCCGGCGACCGTGATCGGAATGGCGCCGGGAGTTTCCACGGGCTCCCATCCCGCCCCGGGCAGGCAGTTCTTGGGGGAATGCGGGGCCGCTCCCGTACGCTGGGTCTTGAAGTAAGCGATGAATAGGATCGCCTTGGCGCCGCTCGACGCGTCGGCGTAAACCCGGTTCAACGTATCGTCCGCCTTCAGTATATCTTGCGTTTCCTGATCGATAGGCACGTCCTGGTACAGTCGCCAGGGGCCAATCGCGGCCGGGAAAAACTGGAGGCTGGCGACGGGCGATACGCGCTCCGCGCGCGAGGTAATGCCCCAGTAGACCGCACCCTGAGCCAGCAGAGCGGCGGTCAGCCCGATGGCCGCCTTACTCGTGAGAATGCCCATGGCCTTTTCTCCTCTCCATGAAGCGGCAAGCCCACACGATGGCCCGATGCAGGCAGACCAGGATGATCAGGGCGACCATGAAAATCACCCAGCCCGAGGCCGTGTGGAAAACGCCTTCGGCGAGCTCCGGTTTGACCTGGGTCATCACTCCCGTCAGGGTCACGCGGCTGGCATTCGCCACAATGGCGATGGGGACGGTAGATAGAAACAAGACGACGCGGAGCCAGGTCCTCTTTTCAAAGAAGTACCCGTAGACGAGAGACAGAAAGGTAAGGGAGAGCAGGGAACGGATGCCGCTGCAGGCTTCGACAACGGAGAGCTCCTGATTGGGCAGGATCAGCACGTTCCCCTCGCGCAGGACGGGCACCGACAAGAAAGAGAGCGCATTTTCGGCCAGGCGGCTGGCCAGGAGCTGCAACGGAAAGGTGATGCTGTTATAAATTACCGCCGGGATGGGGATCATGAAGAAGCACAGAAACAGCGGGAAGGCGAGCTGGCGCAGAATCCGGTTGCCGCCGAGCAGCCACACTACGCCGATGAGAGTGACGACGAAGGCCGTGCGGGACACGAAAAGCTCGGCGGCGAGGGCCCCCAGCCAAAGCTGCAACCCGCCCCAAATCACCACGGCGAGGCCCCACCAGTTGGGTCTCGGCGGAATGGCCAGGATCTCTTCCCGCCGCTGCCAGACAATGAACGCAGCGACAATCGGCACGAAAAAGCCGTGGCTCATGTCGGCGTCGTTATTCCACTGGATGGCCAGTGCGCGCAGGATCGGGAAGTAACAAGCGATCAGGAGGGCCCCGAACCAAGCGATCGGCGCCCACGGCCACTGGGACTTTCGAGGCGTTTCTAGTGCCGGCGTCATAATTGCGGAAGCCTGTTTCCACTTATGATAGCAGCGCGTCCTTCAAGTAGCGATCAGTGGCCGTGGCCTTGGCCATCGTCGAAACGGGCGGGGATGGAGCAGCCGGTCGCCGCGATGGAGCAGCCGGCGTGCTCGATTTGAACGGTGGTGTGGTCGATCCGGAAGCGCTCGGCGAGCATGACGTTTATGCTCCGCAGCACGGCGTCGCTGGCCGAAGGCGGCGCATCCGCGATGAGCACGTGGCAACTGAGGGCGCGGGTGCTCGAGCCCAGGTTCCAGATGTGCAGGTCGTGCACTTCCAGCACGCCCTCGGCGGCCCCGATGGCGGCGGCCACGTCGCGCAAATGGAGCCCGCGTGGCAAGCCTTCGAGCAGGATATTCAGCGATTCCCGGATGATGTCCCAGGCGGTCCACACGATCAGGACTCCGATGAGGATGGAAAGCGCGGGGTCGATGCGGGCCCAGCCGGTGATGCGGATCGCGACGGCGCCGGCGACGATGGCCGCCGAGCCCACCGCGTCGCCCAGCATGTGGACGAAAGCGCTGCGCACGTTCAGATCGTGACGGCGGGCCACCCGCAGCGCCCACATGATTCCGCCATTGAGGACCAGGCCCAGGGCCGCCACCCACATCATGACGCCTTCGCGGACGGGTTCCGGGTTGCGCAGGCGGAGAACACTCTCGTAGAAGATCCAGACCGAGAGGGCCACCAGGGTGAGCGCGTTCACGAAAGCGGACAGGACCCCGGCGCGCTGATAGCCGTAGGTCTTGTGCTCGTCGGCGGGCCGCGATTGCAGAACGAACCCGAACCAAGCCAATAGCAGGGACAGAGCATCCGTGAAGTTGTGCCCGGCATCGGACAGCAGGGCCAGGGAGTGGGCCGCAATTCCAGCCAGCACCTCCACCACCACGAAGGCGAAGGTAGCCGCCAGGGACCATCGCAGGATGCTGCCGGTGGCCGGGCCGTGGTGATGGGCGTGCGAGTGCAGGGGGTCTCCTGTTTTCAGTGTATAGCTCTCTGCATCTGGCCGGCGCTCTCCGCTGTGGAGCCGGGGGACATTACCAGATTGCCCCATTTCGGAAATCGGGCAGTCGCTGGTCGCGCCGGGGTTAGGGGGCAGCGGCCCCGCACGCGAATGGACTGTGCGGTAGAATGACAAAGGATGCCTAGACGGGCGGAGAACCTCGCAACCCTCCCGGCAAACGCCACCGAGCGAGTGGCACACATCATTCATGGCGCCACGGATTTTGGTCTGCGTGCGCCAATCGACCTGGATGTGCGCGAAGAAGGCCCGTACTGCTTGGTGGAGTATGAACCTCTTGGGCTGCTAGGCCGTGGACGGGATCGGGAAGAGGCTCTGGAGTCCTTTGCCGATCAATTCCGGGGCGCGTGGGAGTGGATTGCCGCGGCGGACGACCCCAAACTCACCGAGGACGCCCGGCGATTGAAACGGAAGATGCGGAGCCTGGTTAAGTCGGTCACGCTCGCTCGATGACGGAGGTTCTCGCATCGCTCCTGATCAACGCTCTGTCGAGGAAGGGCTTCGAAAAGTCGGAGACGCACCACACGATGTTGTGGTTTGTGGTCCACGGCCGCCGTACGAGCATTCATACCTGGGTCAGTCATGGGCAAAGGAAACTGGATGATCGCTTATTGCGGCTCGTGGCTGGAGAGCTTCATCTTTCCAGAGCGGAACTGTTGAAGTTCGTGGAATGCGAAATGAGCCGCGAAGACTACCACCGTCGTATGGTTGACCGAGGCCACTTGCGGGCATAGCGCTCTTCGGACACGCCGGAACGGAACCGCCAAGATCCTAGGAGAATAGAGAAACGGGGAGAGAACTGAACTGAGCGATTGCCGCGGTTTCCCCCGGCTGGCCACTACTTTCCCCAATCCACTAGCCCATTCTCAGCCCGTGGATAATCCGCCGAGACCTCTTCGAACATAGGTTCTTCGGGAGGCTTCGATGGGTCCGTTAGCCAGACCTGACAAGCGCTCGCCCATTCGCCATTCACCTTGCGGAGGCGGAGTTTCTCCACCCACATTCCATTACGAGCGCTGAAGAAAATATTAAAGTCCTGAGCCTGCCCATCGGAGAACGGCAACCGGGCTGTTGCGTGCAGGGCTCCGCCAACGTGCATCTCGCCGAGTTTCAGGGAGACGTCGCAAGGCTGAATGTGCATTCTGAGCTTCTTCAAATCCGTGATTCGAACATTGACGTCGTAAAGTGTGTATTTGCCGGAGTGCACAAAGACGGGGGTAGGATAGCCAAACTGATGATTTACAATCATGCGACAGAAGCTATCGCCGCCGGTTGTTGCCGCGATGCCCTCCTTCGCCAGTTCCGTATTCGCTCGGCCGAGGTCAGAGACCTCGCACTGGAGCTCGCCAATCGTTGCTCTAAGCCCTGCTACCTGCACCCGCAGTTCAGCTTCAGACTTCATACCTCGCTTGGATTGCCAAATCGCCGCCATCCACGCACCGCATGCGAGGACAATGAAGGCCACGGTATAGGAGATCCTCTGGCCGGGATTGGTGGGTGGAAGCGCTGACACGATTCCACCGAGGGCGGCCATCGCGGCCGAGATCAGCCCGATCAGGATGCTTGGCAGCAGCCGCCAGAAAGTTGTCACAGCAATATGATATCCACCGGCGGCGGGCGACGCCGATTCCAGGCTCATTTCGGGATTGGAATATGCTGATGCTGTGGAATGTGTCCACGGTTGCCCGGGCCTGTGGCGCGCTACTCAAGATCACGCGCCACGGAGCCGCTCCCGATCATCCCTCACAGGGGCGCCGCCTCCCGAAGAACCCTCTCGCGGATGCGGGCGCGCAAACCCCGCTCGGTGACGACGTCCACTTGAGTCTGGAGCACTGCCTCCAGGTCGATCGGCAAGCCGCTGAGGTCAAACAGGCTGCGGTCGGGTTCCATGTCCACCAGAAAATCAATGTCGCTACGGGAATCGTTCTCGGCGCGCGGTTTCCTTCAGGATGCCTGCGGCGCGGATGAGGAAGTACGAAGCGAGCTCCGGTCTCTCCTCGAACAAGGCGGGAGCAAGACGAGCCAGTGACCAGGTTCGCGGTACAACTGACCGACATGGTTGGAGAAACGATAGGGCTTCCGGCGCCGCGATCGGCCCGGCAACGGCGCGGGCTTGAACTCCGCCGCTACCTCTTTCCCGCTTTCCCGGTCTTGTTCGCCTCAGGGCCGGTGTTTTGGGAGGCCGGGCCTGTCTTTCGATGGCACGCATCCCGTCACCGCCGGGATAGCTCGCGGGTCAGCCAGGCTTTAGCCAGCTTCCAGTCTCGCTTCACGCTCGGAGCGGAAATGTTAAGTGCCTCGGCGGTCTCCTCCACGCTCAAGCCGGCGAAAAAGCGCAGTTCGACCACGCGGGCCTTGCGCGGGTCCATTTTCTCCAGGGCATTGAGGGCATCGTCCAGGGCGATCAAGTCCTCGCCGCTTTGCGCGGATGCATCCAGGGACTCATCCAGGTAGACGTGCGGCCAGCCCCCGCCGCGCTTGTCCGCGAGATGCGCCCGGGCGGAATCCACCAGAATCCGCCGCATCATCTGCGCCGAGACCGCAAAGAAGTGCGTGCGATCCTGCCAGCGCACACCCTCGACATTCTCCAGCCGGAGATAGGCTTCGTTCACCAGGGCCGTGGTCTGGAGTGTTTGCCCGGCAGGCTGCTGGCGCATGTAGCGATGGGCGATCTTGTGCAGTTCGGCATAAACCAGCGGCGTCAGTTGGTTGAGAGCCGCCCGGTCGCCCTCACCCCAGGCACGCAGCAGCCGCGAGATTTCCACAGAGGAGACCGACACAAAATCTCAACCTAATTGTACTTCCCGGCCTGATTTTCCGGTTAGCCCTATGAGGGAGGTCACGACGAGACACGGAACGCCCCCGGGAAGGTGGCGAGCCGCCAGGGACGGAAACAGGGTACGAGGCTGGCCGCCGCGCCGACGCCTCCGGCATGGCGCGCGGCCTTGAAAGGAAAAGGACTATACGAACCGGTGGTCCAAACGGTTCAGCAGAAAGGAGAATCTCAAATGAATTCAAAACGTGTACTTTACTACGTGCCTGCGCTTGTGATGGGGGTCGTTCTTCTCTGGGCGCCATCCACCATGGTCGCCCAGGGCGACCGCGATCCGCGGGTGTTGCCGCCGGAATCTAACCCATTCGGGCTGACATACGGCGAATGGGCCGCAAGGTGGTGGCAGTGGGCCTTCTCACTTCCGGCAACTCACCATCCCGGGTTCGGTACTACCGAATGTTCCGCCGGGCAGTCGGGTCCGGTGTGGTTCTTGAGCGGCGCGTTCTGCGGATCCGTCGGCACTACGGTTTTCCCGTGCGTAAATAATACCGTGAGCAGTTGCCAGATTCCGGCGGGCAAGGCCCTCTGGACGGGCTCCTGGGGTGACGAGGATTCATTCATCGAGGAACCGGTGGGTACGACCCGGTGGGTACGACCGAAGCAACCCTGCGATCTAACGCGAAGTCCGTCGTAGACCAATGTAGCGGCACGGTTACGGTGGACAGGGAGCCAGTCCGACTGGTTCGGATCTGCTCTTCCGGTTCGACTTGCAGCCCCGCGCAAGCGCCTCTCTACACCTACAGACTCCCATCTCCGCCCACGACGCCGCCATCTCCGCCCACGACGCCGTACGACAACGTGTTGGCAGCGGTGGGAGAAGACCTGTATGCCAACTCTATCAACGGCCTGATGCCGAACGGTCTGTCGAGCCAAGGGGTCGCGGATGGCTATTCTGTGCTGCTCGCGCCGTTACCGGTAGGGCAGCACACGATCGAGAGTGCCTTTTCCTGCCCCGGTGGCTCCAGCGGGAGTAACAAGGTTAATCTGACCGTCGTGCCGTAATATCGTTCCGCGGTGAAGCCGGGCAGGATTCCGCGCTGAAGGCGAACGCGGTTCCGGGTCCAACACCTTCCGCTAAGAGCGGAATGTTGCCCGGCTTTGCCGAATTCCTGCCAGCCGCGGGGAGCCCCGGCCGGGCCGGCTGGGGAGCTACGAGATAGCGCCAGCCGGCGCGCGACACACCCGCCTGCCGACAAGGGAGAGTAAGCGCAAAATGCCGCGCGCTATAATCGGTCCGGAGATTTTCCATGCACCCGGATCGCTGGCGGCAGGTCGAGTCGCTCTACCACTCCGCTCTGGAGCGGCCCGAGCCGGCGCGGGATGTGTTTCTGCGAGAGGCCTGCCATGAGGACGAGGAACTGCGCTGCGAGGTGCGGTCTCTCCTCGACCAGACCGAAAGCGGGCTGCTCGATCACCCTTTGCAGTTTGGCCCGTACCAGATCGTGGGCGTTATCGGCGCGGGCGGGATGGGCACGGTCTACCAGGCCCGGGACACGCGCCTCAACCGCATGGTCGCCATCAAAGTCTCTGACGCGCGGTTCAACGCCCGCTTCGAGCGTGAAGCGCGCGCCGTGGCGGCGCTGAACCATCCGCACATTTGCACGCTTTACGATGTCGGGCCGAACTACCTGGTGATGGAGTATGTGGAGGGCCAGCCCTTGCATGGTCCGATGCCGTTGGCGCAGGCGCTTCGGCTGGCCATCCAGATGGCGGATGCCCTGGAGGCGGCGCATCGCAAGGGGATCGTACATCGGGACCTGAAGCCCGGCAATTTGCTGGTAACCGAATCGGGGGTGAAGGTACTGGATTTCGGCCTGGCCAAGATGGAGGAACCTCCGCCTGGCGAGGAAGAATCAACCCGAACGGTGAACCCGCAGACGGAAGAGGGCATGATCGTAGGCACTACCGCCTACATGTCGCCCGAGCAGGCCGAGGGCAAGCCGGTAGATGCGCGCAGCGACATTTTCTCGTTCGGCGCAGTGCTCTACGAGATGGTGACGGGCAGGCGCGCATTTCGCGGCGACGGCAAGCTTTCGATTCTCTCCGCCATCCTGAAGGAAGAGCCGGAGCCGGTCAGTTCAGTCCGCAAAGAGATTCCGCCTGAGCTGGGAAGGATCATCGCGCGCTGCCTGCGGAAAGACCCCGAGCGGCGGTTTCAGCACATGGACGACCTTAAGGTCGCGCTGGAAGAACTGAAGGAGGAGTCGGATTCGGGCGCAGCGGCCATGAAGGCGGCGCCACCGCCGCGCAGGCGCTGGGTTTGGGCGGCCCTGCTGCCAGTGCTACTCGTTGCCGGTTTTTTCGCGTGGCGGATGTGGTGGTCGCCGCAGCCGGAGGAGCCGCTTCGGGCGGTCGAGTTCGTCACCGTTCCGGGTCTCAAAAGCTCTCCCTCGTTTTCTCCCGACGGCGACCACGTAGCATTCGCGTGGAATGGCCCCAAGCAGGATAATTTCGACATCTACGTGCAACAGATCGGCGCCGGCCCGCCCTTGCGGCTGACCACGGACCCGCGCAGCGACTACAACCCGGCATGGTCGCCCGATGGCCGCTGGATCGCCTTCCTCCGCAGTGAGCCCTCATCGCGGGGATCTCTTCGACAGGTACTGCCAGATGGGAAAGGCGAATTGCTGCTGATCCCCCCTCTGGGCGGGCCGGAGCGCAAACTCGCCGAGATCCGGCTGGGTAAGATCTACTGGGCGCCCGGCCTGGCGTGGTGTCCGGACAGCGACTGTGTGGTGGTGACGAATTCCCTGGGCCAGGGGAAGCCCGACGCCTTGTTCGTGGTTTCACTCGAAACCGGAGAAGAGAGGCAGTTAACCAATTCCCCGCCGCATGTGTTGGGCGATATCTACCCGGCGGTGTCGCCCGATGGCCGTTCGCTGATCTTCGATCGCATGAGTACTTTCAACAGCTACGAGCTTTACCTGCTTCCCCTGGGAAAAGATCTGAGCGCAGCCGGCGAACCCAGGCACCTCCCGTTAGGCGTGTTGAACGCCAACGACACGCTGGCAAATCGGAACGCCGGTGACGCGGCGTGGACGCCCGACGGCAAAGAGATTCTCTTTTCAGCGGGGGGAGGCGGGGGAGGCCTCTGGAGGGTGGCTATACGCGGCGACCACCCTCCGGCGCGGCTCCCCTTCGTGGGCGAAAACGGGAAAATGCCTGTGGTCTCGCTCCCGCAGCCCGCGAGGCCGTCCCGGCTGGTCTATGTTCGCAGTATCGAATACCTTTGTAACATCTGGCGCGTCGAGACCTTCGCCCCCGGCGCGCCAGCGTCGTCTCCGCCCATCGCCACCATCGTCTCCACGCGGGGGGACGGCAACCCCCAGTTCTCGCCCGATGGCCGCCGCGTCGCTTTTGAGTCAAGTCGCTCGGGACCAAACGAGGTCTGGCTGGCCGATCCCGACGGCTCGAATGCCCTCCAGCTCACGTCCATGCGCGCTCGCAGCACAGGTAGCCCCCGTTGGTCGCCTGACGGCCAACTGATTACGTTCAACTCCAATCTCGAAGACCACTACGGGATCTATGTAGTCTCCGCTGCAGGCGGCAAGCCGCGCTGCCTCGCCTCCGGTCCGGCCGACAACCATGTCCCCAGCTTCTCCCGGGACGGCAAGTGGATCTATTTCACCTCGAATCGAACCGGAGAGGATCAGATCTGGAAGGTCCCCGCGGCTGGTGGGGAGGCAGTCCAGGTCACGCACAACATCGGGTACGTAGCGTTCGAGTCGCCGGACGGCGCCTACGTCTATTACACGCAGACGCCGGCGACGCCGAGTGCCTTGTGGCGCCTTCCGGCTTCCGGCGGCCAACCTATGAAGGTGCTGGATGGGGTCATCCAGCGTGCGTTCACGGTGCTCGAAAAAGGCATCTACTATATCGACCAACCTGCTGGTGATGCACGGCTCCAGTTCTACGACTTCGGCGCCCGCAGGTCCACTACCGTGGCTCGGAATCTCGGCGACGTTGGGCAGGGTCTCACGGTCTCTCCCGACGGCCGCACGATTCTGTATCTCAGGATCGACTCCCCCGTCAACGACCTGATGCTGGTGGAGAACTTCCGGTAAAGGCCGTGGGGAAACCGGGGACGGGACGTCCCGCTGCCGATTCGAAGCCGGCAGACCCACGGGGCCAGCTCCGCGACAGCCGGCGCCGTGCCTGACAAGCCGGCGGCATGAGCGTTCAGACGCCTTCCGCCTTCCGCAACGCCCGCAAATCGATGCCCAGGGCCTGGCACTTCTTATAGAGGTGGCTGCGCTCCAGGCCGAGGGATTTGGCGGTGTCGGTCATGCGCTGGTTGTGCCGTTTCAGCTCGACCAGAATCTGATCGCGCTCGAAGGCATCCACGCGTTCGGAAAGCGGGCCACTGGAGAGCGCCCCGTGGGCTGCCGGAACTTCCGCCGCCTGGGGCAGGGCGAGGCGCACGGCGGCGCGGTCCACCGGACCATCGGCCAGCAGGAGCAGGCGCTCCACCACGTTTCGCAGCTCGCGCACGTTGCCCGGCCAGGAGTAGCGCTGCAATTCCTCGATGGCATCGGGGGCGAACGGCTTGGGCTTCCACCCGTTCAGCTCGGCCACCTGGGCGGCGAAGTGCGCGGCCAGCGCGGGGATGTCGTCGATTCGCTCGCGCAGCGGCGGCAGCAGGAGCGGATACACGTAGACGCGGTGGTACAGATCCTGGCGGAACGCGCCCTTTTTGACCAGCTCGTCGAGATTGCGGTGGGTGGCCACGATCACGCGGACATCCACCGGAATGGGGCGGTCGCCGCCGACGCGCTCCACCTGGCGCTCCTCTAGAACGCGCAGCAGCTTGGCCTGCATGATGAGCGGCATGTCGCCGATTTCGTCCAGGAAAAGGGTGCCGCGGTGGGCCTGTTCGAACTTGCCCAGGCGCCGGGAAACGGCGCCGGTGAACGAGCCCTTCTCGTGCCCGAAAAGCTCGGATTCGATCAACTCGGCCGGCACGGCGGCGCAATTCAGGGTGACGAAGGGCCCGTTGCGGCGCGGGCTGCCCTCGTGCAGGGCGCGGGCGATCAACTCCTTCCCGGCCCCGGTTTCGCCCAGAATGCAGACCCGCGCTTCGCTGGCGGCTACGCGGTCCACCTGAGCCATGAGGCGCAACATCACCCCGCCCGAGTGGACGATTTCGTGCTTGCCGACCCGCTGGCGCAAATCGCGGTTCTCGTCTTCCAGGCGCTTGAGCTTGAGGACGTTGCCGACCGTGAGCAGGAGTTTATCGGTGGAGAGCGGCTTCTCCAGGAAATCCACCGCGCCGAGCCGCGTAGCGCGCACCGCCATTTCGATGTTGGCCTGTCCGGAGATCACTACGCAAGGCAGGGAAATCCCGAGATTGCGAAGGTCTTCGAGCAATGAGAGACCATCCTTGCCGGGCATGACGACGTCGGAAAGCAGCATGTCGAACGGCTGCGACTTGACCAGCTCGAGAGCGCGGGCGGCGTTGTCGCAGACGGTGGCTTCATGCCCGGCCAGGCGGAAGGCCCGCGCGAGGGAAGCCAGCGTATTGGCGTCGTCGTCGACGATCAGCAGGTGGGCCACATTCGAGGGTAGCGCAGATGTGCGACAGGCGCCTATTTCTTCTCCATCTCCTGCAGTTTCCGCACGCGGCGCACGAGGTCGGGGTCTTCGCTCGCAAACTTGGCCTGCAAATAAGCGCTGATGACCTCTTCGGCGAGTTTCGGCCCGA
>JBEKPK010000016.1:0-33953 GCA_049520795.1 Bryobacteraceae bacterium | reverse complement strand
GTCTCGCGACTACGCCTTGCGCTTCGGCTACGGTTGCCGTCATCGGCTCCGATTGGCTCCTTTCATCCAACAAGACTCTGCCCATGCTGGGCACACCTTGCCGCCGGCCTTCTGGCCGGCGTCATTCTGCCCGGCATCAGTGCAGTGGCGCCGACCCCCGCTCTTCATGTAAACTCGATATTTGGCGCATGGAAGCTGCCCGCCGTACGGGCATTCCGGCCCCCCATGGGCGCGTAGCTCAGTTGGTTAGAGCGCCTGCTTCACACGCAGGAGGTCACAGGTTCGAGTCCTGTCGCGCCCACCACCTTCAATCGCCTCTACTGGGCGGTTCGCGCCAGGACCAATGCCGGTGGACTATCCGTAGCTGGCGGGGCGGGGCGGCGCGCAGCGGCCGCTCGTCACGTTATGGCATAATTATGGCATATGCGGACCACCATCGAGTTTCCCGATGAACTGCTGGCGCTGGCAAAGAGCAGCGCCGCCCTCAAGGGGATTTCGCTCCGGCAGTTTTTCATTGATTCCGTTCAATCCAGGCTGGCGCCGGAGAAGCGGAAGCAGCGGAAAGCCCCTCCCGCCATCGGAGACGCCCGTGCTTCCCGCATGACCAAATTGACGCGGGAGCAAATCGATGAAGCGATGTTTGGTTGACGTCAACGTCCTGTTGCCGCTGCTGGTGCGCCACCACGAACACCATGAATTGGCGTTGCGCTGGTTCGACGGGCTGGCGACGGGAGAAGCGGTCCTCAGCCGCTTCGTGCAGTTGGCGCTGGTGCGGCTGCTGGGGGATCGGGCCATTATGGGCAAATATGCCGTTTCCGCTTCGGCGGCATGGAATCTGATTGCGGAGCTGATGGAGGACGAGCGGCTGGAGTTCGCGGCGGAGCCGCCTCTTTTCGATGCTGTGTTTCCGAAGCTGCTGAAGTACCGCGCGCCAACCAACAAACTGGTGGGAGACGCATACCTGGCGGCGTTTTCTATCGCCGGGCAAATGCGGCTGACCACCGTCGACAAGGGCTTCGGGCAGTTCCGCGAAGTGGATCTGCAATTGCTCGCGCCGTGAAATCCAGCGCCCCCAGCCACCCTTCATGGCATCGAGCCGCTGCTGTTTCGCCTTCGCGCCTGGGCGCGCCGCCGACACTCGCGCACTGGACGCCGCTCGATCCGATATGGACGATCTGGAGATGTTCATGTCCGTCATAAGAGACCGTTCTCGGCATGGCTGGATGGTCGATCGGCTCCAAAAGCTCCCATCGCGGCGAGTGGCCTGACCTTCCGGCCACGCCCGCCGCCGGATTATACCGGACGCCCTAAGGCAAGGCTCGACTGACCGCGTTTCCCCCTGGTCGTATGGGCCGTTCGCGACAGGAATCGGTTCAGCCTGGTTTTCGAGGCCTCGTGTCCCCCATCGGGACTTCGCGGGAGTTCGGTGGGGCGAAAGTGGTTTCGGCGGGCTTGTGGCGCCGACGACGACATTTCCTGACATAAATGTTCTATATAATGCTGGTGTGGCACTTCGTGCGCTCCATGCTGAGGATGACGGCCTGATCTGCCCGGAAGTGGGCGGCTGGGCGGAAGACAAGTATCGTCTCCTGGCACTGTATGACAAATTGTTCTCGACTGGCATGAAGAACAAATGGGACCAGCGAGTGTACATCGATCTGTACGCTGCTGCTGGGTATAGCCGGATACAGGGAACGAAAACGGTTCTCATGGGGTCACCTATCATCGCGCTCACCGTGCCCGATCCGTTCGACAAATACATTTTCTGCGAGGAACGCCCGGAACTCATGGCCGGGCTGAAGGCTAGAGTGGAGCGGGTTGCGCCAACAGCAGGCGTTACCTTCATCCCCGGGAGTTGCGATTCTGAGATCGACAGGATCTGCGCCGCGATTCCGCAGGGCTCGTCGGGCAACAAGACCTTGAGCCTGTGTCTGGTGGACCCGTTCGATTTCGGCATGAAGTTCGAGACACTGCGGCGGCTTTCGGCGGTATTCATCGACTTCGTAGTGCTACTGGCGATCGGCATGGACGCCAACCGGAACTACGACCATTATGTCGACGGGCACTCCACCAAGATTGACGAAGCCCTCGGCGACACGGAGTGGCGCGAACGGTGGAAGGCCGTGGGAGTCCGGAGAAGCGATTTCAGGCCGTTTCTGGCCTCCGAGTTTTCCATGAGCATGGCGTCGCTCGGCTACCTCCAGAAACCGCTGGATCGCATGAAACTAGTCCGATCCGTCGATAAGAATTTGCCACTGTATTACCTTGCGCTATTCTCACGTAACGAGATGGCCTTTAGATTCTGGGACGACGTGCTCAAATACAGCACGGATCAGACAGACCTCTGGGACTAAGCTTATGTCGCTGATTTCAAAAATAGAGTGGACTGATGCGACATGGAACCCTGTGCGCGGTTGCACCAAGATCAGTCCCGGCTGCAAGCATTGCTACGCAGAGCGGTTTGCGGAGCGCTTCAGGGGGGTGAAGGGGCATCCTTTCGAGCAAGGGTTCGATATCAGGCTCGTACCGCATAAGCTGGGCGAACCCCTCCGGTGGAGCGAGCCGAGGATGATTTTCGTGAACTCGATGAGCGACCTCTTCCACGACGAGGTCCCGGAATCGTACATCGCTCAGGTGGCCGCTACGATGCGCCTTGCGCGATGGCACACGTACCAGGTCCTTACGAAGCGTTCAGGGCGTCTTAGGGAATTGCTAGCCGGTCGCTTAAGGGACGCAGCGGCTGAGGCTCATATTTGGTGGGGTGTATCGGTGGAAGACCGTCAGTATGGACTGCCGCGAATTGCGGACCTGCAAGCTGCGCCCGTAGCGATGCGGTTCCTTTCAGTTGAGCCGCTGCTGGAGAATGTCGGCAAACTCCCGCTTGGAGGAATCTCGTGGGTGATAGTCGGCGGGGAAAGTGGCCCAGGGGCGCGTCCGATGAAAGAGGAGTGGGTTCTTTCGATTCGGGAACAATGTGAGGCAGCGAAAGTCCCGCTTTTCTTCAAGCAGTGGGGCGGTGCACGCAAGAAGGCAGCGGGAAGAGTGCTCCGCGGCCGAATTTACGACGGCTTCCCCAATCGTGTGCAAAATCCCAGCCTGCCGGCTGCGGTGCGCCTGCAGCGCGCCCTCGAAATCGAGAGCGCCGAGCTTGTGCAGATAGGGATGTAGCCGCGCCGGACGATTCGGTAACACGCATTCGGAAACCGGCCTCCAAACGGCGTTCGAAGAAGTGTCGACGGATCACTCAGGGGAGTCCCCTTCCTTGAAGGATCGGTTCCCTTAAACGGGCCAGGCTCCCCGAATTCGATCACGGTGGCGATCACCACCAATGACCGGCTCCAATCGCCGAGGGGCGAATGGGACCGAGCTACGCTAGGCGGCGATTCTCCCCTGAGGCTCGGCTACTTCGACGTACGCGAACAACAAATCCCGAAATTCGGGATTCTCAAGATGCTTTGAAACGCTTTGCCCTTCAGGCGCCGGCTGTCCGGCTTCTCGATAGGCTTCGAGGTTGATCCGAATCGCCTCACCGGCCGCGCGCTTGGCTGCTTCGATGTTCTCTCCGTAAGTAGCGATCGCCAAATCGGGCGCCTGCACCGCAAATCCCGTCTCGGTTTGTTCCAGCATGATCAGAAAACGCATCACTTGATCTCCAGCCTAATCTTCTTCACCGTATCCACCGCTCGCCCCACCGGTACATCCTTCTGGGGATGCACGATAGTGACGATAAACCGGCTCGCCGGGTGCTTGAAGTTGTGATGGCCTCCCCGCACGCCGACCAACCTCCATCCAAATTCTTCGGCCAGCTTGACCAGCTCCCGGCTTGTGTATCGCTTGGGCATGGGTCGAACTGAAATCCCATTCTCCCATGCCGCTGGCATTGCGACGGCCGCCGACCCCCGCCCTTCGCCGGGCAATCCCCCACCGGCCGCTACAATGGTAGGCGAAAATGCTTGGGCTTCGCTCCGGCGCGATAGCCGCCGCCCCCCCGGACCTGTCGATACGGCGCAACTTCGCCGCCGTGTTCGCCGGCAATGCCGTGTTCGCGGCCGCTCAGTGGGCCACTCTCAGCCTGGTCGCGCGGTTGGGTGGGACGGAAATGCTGGGCCAGTATGCCCTCGCATTGGCCATCGTCAGCCCCGTCGCTCTCTTCGCCCACCTGAACCTGCGCGCCGTGCTGGCCACCGATGTCGCGCGTTTGCATCCCTTCGGCGATTACCTGGCCGTGCGGATGGGAACCACCGCCCTCGGGCTGACCGTGATTCTCGGACTGGCCCTGCTCTCCGGTCATGCCTGGCCGATGGGGCTGGCCATCCTACTGGCGGGCGTGGTCCTGGCCGCCGATGATTTCAGCGACATCTGCTACGGAGCGCTCCAGCGCCGCGAGCGCATGGACCAGGTGGCGCGCTCCACCACCGCCCGCGGCCTGCTTCCCCTCGCCGCCATGGGAGCGGCCCTGTGGATCACCCACAGCCTGCCGTGGGCCATCGCCGCGCAGGCCGCGGGGCGCGTCGCGGTGTTTCTGGCGTATGACCGGCCCGCCGCGGCGGTTCACGAATCGACCCATCGCTCCGGGTTCGGCGCTCAGTCCGCCATCCTGCGCGCCGCCCTGCCCTTGGGCGTGGTGCTTATGCTCATCACGCTCTCCGGCAATCTGCCGCGCTACGCCATAGAGCGCCGGCTGGGCACCGTCGCACTGGGCGTATTCGCGGCGGTGGCTTCGTTTCAGACCATCGGGGCCGCGGTAGTCAATCCGCTGGGCCAGACCATGACGCCGCGGCTGGCGCGCGCTTTCAGCGAAGGGAACGTCCCGCTCTTTTTGCGCCTGGCGGCCCAGCTTACCGGCGCCGCCTGCCTGCTCGGCGCCGCCGGCGTGGGCGTGGCGCTGGCCGTGGGCCGCCTGGCGCTGGGCATCGCCTACGGCCGCGCTTTTACCCCCTACCGCGGCCTGCTGGTCTGGATGATGGCGGCGGGCATCTTGAGCTACGCCGGCAGCGCCCTTGGGTACGTCATCACCGCCGCCCGCGCCTTCACTTCGCAGGCTCCCCTTTTCGCCGCCGTGGCGGCGGTCTCGGGAGCGGCAAGCTGGGTGCTGGTTCCGCGGCTCGGCCTGGAGGGCGCCGCGCTCGCCCTGGCCCTGGCCTGGCTCGCGCAGATCGCCGGAGAGTTGCTGATTCTCCGCCAGGCCCTGCGGCGGCGGGAGCGGCGCCCGTGAAGACTCGCCACGATACCTTTCTCGCCCGCGCCGCCGTCGCGCTGCTGTGGCTGCTGGTCTTCTCGCTCCCTCTCGAAAAAGGGATCGAATTCCCGGGCCTGGGAACCATCTCCCGCATCGTCGGATGGGCCGCGTTCGCGGTGGCCGCCTTGGCCGTCCCGCGCCGCCGCTCGCTGCGCGCGCCCAACGCCGCGCTGGCGCTGGCCGCCGCTTTCACGGCCTGGAGCGCCGTCACCTGGCTTTGGAGCGTCTCGCGGCCAGCCACCGCCACCCGCGCCGCCACCATGGCCCAGTTGTTCGCCATGGCCTGGCTCGTGTGGGAATTCTGCCGCACGCGCCGCGCGCTCTTCGGATTGATGGCGGCTTACCTGGCCGGCTGCACGGCTTCCTCGGTTTGGACCGTGGTCCGCGCGGCCCTCAACCAGCAGACCAACTATCGGCGCTTCGCCACCGCCGGCTTCGACCCGAACGATCTTGGCGTTACCCTGGCCCTGGCCCTGCCCATGGCCTTCTATCTGGCGGCCCGCACCCGCGGCGCCGCGCCCTGGCTATGCCGCGCCGCCGCCGCCCTTTGCATCGGCGCCATCCTGCTCACCGCTTCGCGCACGGCTTTGGTGGCGGCCGTGGCGGCTTTTCTCTTCTCCGTTCTCACCTGGCGCCGCTCGACCTGGTCCAACCGCGTCGGGATCGTTGCGCTGCTGGCCCTGTTCGCTTTGGGCGCTGTACGCATGGCGCCCACGGCCTCCCGCCAGCGCCTGGCCACCCTGCCCGGCGAGCTGGCCGGCGGCACTTTCCACAACCGCACACGCATCTGGAACGCCGGCGTAAAACTGCTCAAGCGCCATGCGGCGCTGGGCATAGGCGCCGGGGCTTTCCCCGATGCCGTGGCCGGAGCGCTTGGCAGGTCGCCCATTCCCACCCAGCCGTACACGGCGCACGATACCTTTCTTTCGGTGCTGGTGGAAACCGGCGCCGCCGGTTTTCTGCTGTTCGGCGCGCTGCTCCTCACGCTGGCATTCTTCGCCTGGATGATGGCCCCCTGGGAGCGCGCCCTGTGGATCGCCTCTCTCCTGGTGTGGATGGTGGGCGTGTCCACGCTCACCTGGGAGCATCGCAAGCCTACGTGGCTGCTCTTCGCGTTGATTATGGCAAGCTGGGCGCTGATTTTTCGCCCCGAGGAGCGCGACTCTTGAAGATCCGCGTGCTCGAAACGCTGGCCACTTTGCGGCGCGCCGGCGCCGAACAGGTGGCTGTCTCGCTGGCTTGCGGTCTGTCCCCGTCGCGCTTCGAAACCGGCGTGGTCACGCTTTATGACGCCTTTCCCGGCGGTCTCGATTCGGTGCTCGAAGCCCACGGCGCGCCCGTCTGGCGGCTCGGCAAGCGGCGCGGTCCGGACCCGCGCATGTGGCCGCGCCTGGCCCGCGTCCTGCGGGATTTCCGCCCGGACGTGATTCACACCCATTCCTATGTACTGCGGTATGTTCTGCCTGCATGGGCGCTGGAACGCCGCGGCATGGTCGTCCACACCGTCCATAACGTCGCCGAAAAGGAGGTGGATGCATTGGGACGCGCCTTCCACCGCCTGGCGTTTCGCGCCGGCGTGCGGCCCGTTGCGGTGTCTGGCGAAGTGGCGCGGTCATTTCGGGCGGTCTATGGATTCGAGCCGGCGGCCTTGATTCCGAACGGCGTGGTCACGGCCGGCGCCGTCGAGCCCGGTTCGCGGGAAGCCTGGCGAACGGCGCACGGCTTTGCGTCCGATGACCTTCTCGTGGCTTCGGTTGGACGCTTCGATCCGCAAAAGAACCCGCTCGGCCTGATTGCGGCGTTCGCCCGCGCCGCCGCCGGCCGTCCCGCCCTGCGCCTCGCCATGGCCGGTGAAGGCGCCCTGCTCGAAGCCTCCCGCGCGCTGGCCGAAAAGCTCGGCATCGGCGCCCGTGTGAGCTTTCTCGGTTTGCTCGAACGCGTACCGGAAATGCTCTCGGCTTGCGACCTCTTCGCTCTCGCCTCGCATTGGGAAGGCGCCCCCATGGCGGTGATCGAAGCCATGGCCGCCGGCCTGCCGGTAGTGGCCACGGCGGTGGGAGGCGTGCCGGAGTTGGTGGTGGATGGCGAAAACGGCCTGCTCACGCCGCCGGGCGATGCCGAGGCGCTGGCGGCCGCCCTGGCCGCCCTGGCCGACGGCCCGGAAAAACGCCTCCGGTTTGGAGCTGCCGCCGGATTGCGCGCCGTGCGCTTCGACGTCGGCGCCATGGTGGAATCCTATGCGGCCTTCTTTGAAGACGCCGCCGGGAGGTGGATGCCGACATGATTGGCCCGGCAGACACCGCGCCCAAGTGGGGCCAGGTAGTGCCCCGCATCGTCCTGCTCACCACCAGCCTGGCACGCGGCGGCGCGGAAACCCAGGTGTTTCACCTGGCAGTCGAGCTGCGCGCCCTCGGTTGGAGCGTGGCCGTGGTTTCCCTGCTGCCGCCCACCGCCTTCACCACCGAGCTTGCCGCCGCCGGAGTGGAGACGTTCTCGCTCGGCATGTCTCCCGGCGTGGCGGACTTGCGCGGGTTGTTCCGCCTGTGCGCTTTTCTCTACCGCTTCCGCCCGCAAATCCTGCACAGCCACATGTTTCACGCCAACATGCTGGCCCGCGCCGCTCGCCTGTTTTGCCCGGCGCCGGTGGTGGTTTCGAGCATCCACAGCGTGGCCGAAAGCGGCCGCGACTCGCGCCGCATCGGGCCTCGCGATTGGCTCTATGCCGCCACCGATCCGCTGGCCGATATGGTGGTGGCCGTGAGCCGCGCGGTGGCCGAACGGCACGCCGGGGCGCACGCCGTTCGCCGTTCCAAACTGCGCGTCATTCCCAACGGAGTCGATACCGCCGTTTTCCGTCCCGATCCCCGGCGCGAAAGTGAGCGCCGCCGCCTCAACGTGGCGTCCGCCTTGGTATGGCTGGCCGCCGGAAGGCTCATGTGGAAAAAGGACTACCCCACGCTGCTCCGCGCATTCGCAGACCAGCGCGGGGCGGTCCTGCTGATTGCAGGCGAGGGGCCGCAGGAGGCCGAGCTTCGGGCCCTGGCGAGGGAATTGGCGGTGGATGCCCGTTTTCTGGGGCGCGTGGATGACATGCCCGCCCTGATGAACGCCGCCGACGCGCTGGCGCTCTCTTCCGTCGTCGAAGGCCTTCCCATGGCGCTGCTCGAGGGCGCCTCCAGCGGTTTGCCCGCCGTGGCGACCGGCGCCGGCGGCGTTCGCGAAGCTATCCTGGATGGCCAAACCGGGTTCGTCTCTCCGCCTGGCGACCCCGCCGCCCTGGCCGATGCCATGTCGCGGCTGGCAGATCTTTCGCCCGACGCGCGGGCGCGCATGGGCCGGGCCGCCCGCGCGCACGCCGTCGCCTGCTTCGACCTCAAACGCGTGGCGGCCACGTGGGACCGCGCCTATCGCGAGCTGCTGGATCCCGCGTGGGGTCAAGCCGTCGGGCTTGCCGCCGGGCTTTGGCCCGGCGTCCCGGCACGAAGAACGCCGGCTCAAAAGCCGGCGGCAGGCCAAAAGGCCTGGCCCCACATGGACGTCACGAGCCGGTTTGCGCTCGATTTCGCCCGCCGCTTCGCCTCCGGCCGGGAGCGCGCCGCCATCCTGGATTTCGGATGCGGCGCCGGCGCCCTGGTGGCCGCGGGACGCGCCGAAGGCCTCGACATCCAAGGCGTCGACATATTCTACGGAGGCTCCCGCGCGCGCGAGCAAGCCGAGGCCTCCGCGCTGTGGGGCGCCGCAATCCAACCGATCCTCAATAGCCGCATTCCATTTCCCGACGCTTCCTTCCAACTAGTGGTGAACAACCAGGTGATGGAGCACGTCGATGATCTCGAAGCGGTTCTGGCTGAGATTCACCGCGTCCTGGTTCCCGGCGGGACCCTCCTCAGCATCTTCCCCTCACGGGATGTCTGGCGGGAGGGCCATATCGGAATCCCGTTCTCTCACTGGTTTCGAAAAGGCTCCCGCGGGCGCTTCCTTTATGCCTGCGTATTGCGCTCGCTCGGTTTTGGGTACTCGAAGGAGCAAGCCGCCAGCCGCCGCCAGTGGGCCTCCGACAAGCTGGCCTGGATCGACGCCTACACCCATTACCGCCCGCGGCGGGAGCTATTCCGGAGTTTCGGACGATATTTTGATAACGAGCTTCGCGAGACCGAATACATCCGTTTCCGCCTGCGCGACCGGAGTTGGCGCGCGCCGCTCGCCCGCCTGCTCGATTTGCCCTTCGCGCCGGCCGCCGCCAGCGCCGTTTTTCGCAAGCTCGCGTTCCTGGTGATCGTCTCGCGAAAGGCATGCCCATGAGGATCGCCTACCTGGTAACGCGCGCCGATTCGGTGGGCGGCGCCAGCATCCACGTGCTCGAAATGGCGCGTTGGATGCTATCGCAGGGGCACGAGGCGGTGGTGTTCGCCGGCGGCGACGCGGGGCAGGCCTCCCGGCCCGCCGGGCCGCCCACCTTTGTGTCGTATGCCCACGGCCCGGTTATCGAGCGACTCGCCGAAGCCGGCGTTCCGTACCGGCCCTTGCGGCGCCTGCAACGCGCCGTCCATCCCGTGCTCGATGTGCGCGCCTGGTTCGAGTTGACGGACGCGCTACGCGAGTTCCAACCCGATCTTGTCTCCACGCATACCGCCAAGGCGGGTTGGATCGGCCGCGCCGCCTGCGCCCGCCTGGGCCTCGCCGCCATCTATACGCCGCACGGCTTGCCGGTGGGAGATCGCATGTCGCGGCGCGTGGCCCCGTTCTACGGCGCGGCGGAGCGCCTGGCCGCGCGATGGGGACGCGCCATTGTGTGCGTCTGCGAACATGAAAAACGGCTGGCGCTGGCCCACCGCATCGCGCCGCCCGAGCAGTTGCACGTGGTCCACAATGGCGTTGGCGACGTTGCGGATGCGCTGCGCGCTTCCCCGGCTGTTTCTCCGGCGCGAATCGTCTCCGTGGCCCGCTTCGAGCCGCCCAAGGATCAGGCCACTCTTCTGGCCGCGCTGGCTCGCCTTGGCCATCTCGATTGGGAACTGGATCTGGTGGGCGACGGCCCCACCGAGGCCGCCAATCGGGCGCTCGCCAGGCGCCTGGGTATCGCCGGGCGTGTCCGTTTCCTGGGCTACCAGCCGGACGTCGCGGCCACTCTCGCACGCGCCCAGATCTTCGCGCTATCGTCCCGTTCCGAGGCCTTTCCGCGCAGTGTGTTGGAAGCCATGCGCGCCGGCCTTCCGGTGGTGGCATCCGACGCCGGCGGCGTATCCGAAGCGGTGGAAAACGGAATCACCGGCGCCCTGGTCCCGCGTCGCGATGCCGCGTCCTTCGCGGAAGCGCTGTGCCGCCTGATCCTCGACCCCGCCGCCCGTCAACAACAGGGCGCCGCCGCCCGAGCCCGCTACCAATCGCATTTCCGCCTGGAGTACATGCTCGAAAAAACAGCCGCCCTTTATGAAGCCATCCGCCAATAACCTCCCTGTTGTATCATTTATGCGCAAAACGAGCCCCTCGACTTTCTGGCGTTTGAAGCCACGGCCGGCTTTCTCCCCCTTCGCAAGCTGTTAGAATAGCCCCTACCGACACTGATACCGTTCAGACGGCCCGGTTTGCACCCTCCCGGTCCGCGCGGCGGGCGATTTGCCGGAGTAACCAAAGCGTCTGTACCGGGTGACGCTGGAAGCCGGCGAATCATTGAAGATCCTGCTCTATAACCCCGACAACGGCGTCACGCAGAACTTCATGCCCCACCTGTGGATGTTTCTGCTCCAGGCGCTTACTCCGCCCGGCCACGAGGTGGTTCTAATCGACGGCAACGCGCAGCCGATGAGCGACGCCGGGCTGGTGAAGTTCGTTCTCGACCAGGGGATCGGCCTGGTCGGAATCGGCGCCATGACCCGCATGATCGCCAAAGCCTACCGCGTGGCGGATGCGCTCCGCGCCGCCGGAGTGCCGGTGGTGATGGGGGGACCGCACGTGACCGAGGTTCCGGACGAAGCGCTGGGGCGTGGCGGCGGCCCGCGGCACGCCGACGCCCTGGCCCTGGGCGAAGCCGACCAAACCTGGCCGCGGATCGTGGCGGACGCCGCGCGCGGCCGGCTGCAGGAGATCTACGCTCCACTCGATGCGTCCGGGCAGGACCTCAAGCCGGCTTTGAAGGACTATCCGGCGATACCCTGGGATTCGCTCCCCATGAAGCAGTTCAACCGGATTCCGGGCTTTGTGAGCCCCCTCATGCGGCATTTCGGTTACCCGTGGGAGACTTTCCACATCATCCCCATCGAAACCGGGCGCGGCTGCCCTTATGGGTGCGATTTCTGCACCGTGACGGGTTTTTTCGGCGACTCGATCCGCTTCCGCACCAACCAGAGCATTGTGGATGAGATGCTCCGGCTCAAAGCGCGCGCCCGCTCGACGCGCGGCCAGGTCGCGGTGTTCTTCGTGGACGACAATTTCGCCATCAACGTGAAGCGGACCAAATCCCTGCTGCGCGATATTATCGCGGCGGGGGCCGAGCTTTCGTGGGTGGGGCAGATCAGCGCCAACCTGCTGCGGGACGAGGAGCTGATCGATTTGATCGCGGCTTCCGGCGGGAAATGGATCTTCATCGGGATGGAATCGCTCGATGCCGCCAATCTGGCCAGCGTGAAGAAGGGTTTCAACAAGCCGGCGGAATACGCGGGGGTGCTGGAGGCGCTGGGGCGGCGCCACGTCTACGCCATCACGTCGTTCATTTTCGGGCTGGATCACGATACTCCCGGAGTGGCCGAGCGCACCCTGGCGCAGATCCGCGAATGGCCGCCGGCGCTGCCGGTATTCGGACAAATTACTCCTTATCCGGCGACGCCCCTCTACACCCGCCTGGAAAAGGAAGGACGGCTGACGCGGCCGCTGCACTGGCTCGACTTCGCTCCGTTCCAGATGGCGCACACGCCCCTGAAGATGAGCGTCCAGGAAGTGCAGGACGAGACGCTGTACGCCTGGACCAACTCCTACAGCCCGGCCGCCACCGAAAGGGCGCTCGATTCGATCGCCGACGAGCCCGTTCCTTACAAGATCAGCCATCTGATGTCGCGGCTGTTCTTCCGCGGGATCTACTTCCCGCAAAAGGGGGCCTGGGGCTGGCTCAAGCTGATCGCGCGGAACCGGGGCTCCATCTACCGCATCGCGAAGGATGCGTTCACCCAGCGGCACGGGACCAAGGATCGAGCGGAGGGCCTGGTATATGCGCCGGCGTCCGGTTTCGTGGCGCCGGTGCAGCCGGGTGTGGAGGCGGAATAGGGCTGGCCAGCGCCTGTGACGCGGCGGGTCTGCGCACGCGCTACAATCGGAGACATGGAACCGGAGATCGAGCGACGATTCGAGCGGCTCGAAAGCCTTCTGGGCGAAGTCGAAAAGCGCTTCGAGGACCGTCTGGGCGAGGTCGAAGAGCGCCTGAGCGAGCAGTTGCGCGACATGCAAACCGAGCTTCTGAAGGCATTCCTTCCCTGGCAGGAGCAGGTGCGCATCCAGTTCCGTGAACCTCGAGGCCAACACCGGCAATAGCGTCGTGGCCGTGAAGCAACGCATGGACGTCATGGAACGCCGTCTCGGAGAGATCGAAAAGAGGCTGTTTCTGAACCCTCCCGCGGCCTGACTTCGCTGCGGCGGCGCCGACGGTCTTGCCGTCGGCGGTCCGTCGCCTTCCGGGGCCGGTTGCCGCGCTCGCCGCCCCGCGCTAGCATGGCCATTCTTCCATGCTGAGAGAAACCGTAGCCTTCGGCGAAATCATGCTTCGGCTTACGCCGCCCAACCTGGAGCGCATCCTCCAGACCCCTCAATTCGTCGCGACCTTCGGCGGCGGAGAGGCCAATGTAGCGGTGGCCCTGGCCGGCTTCGGCGCTCCGGCGGCCTTTGTGACCGCCTTGCCCCCCGCCCATCCGGTAGCCGACGCCTGTATGGCGGAGCTGCGGCGGGCCGGCGTGGACACCAACCATATCATCCGGCGGAAAGGCCGCATGGGGGTCTATTACCTCGAAACCGGCGCCAACCAGCGGCCCTCGAAGGTGGTGTACGACCGCGACAACGCGGCCATCGCCCTGGCGGCTCCGGGCGAGTTCGACTGGGACGCCATCTTCGAGGGCGCCGGCTGGTTCCACGTTACCGGCATCACGCCCGCGCTCAGCGCCTCGGCGGCCGCGCTGGCCCTGGAATCGGCCAGAAAGGCCCGCGAAAAGGGCCTCACCGTTTCCTGCGATCTCAACTACCGCAAGAACCTGTGGAAGTGGGGCAAGCCGGCCCCGGAGGTGATGCGCGAGTTGATCCGCTTCGTCGATATTGCCATCGCCAACGAGGAGGACGTGCAGATGGCGCTGGGCATCGAGGCCCATGTGGACGTTTATTCCGGCAGCCTGGACCGTTCGCAATATGAAATGCTGAGCGCCAGGGTGCTGGCCGAGTTCCCCAACCTGAAGGGCATCGCCATCACCCTGCGCGAATCGCACAGCGCCTCGCACAACGGCTGGTCGGCCTGCTGGAGCGATGGCCAGGAGTTCGTGGCCAGCCGCCATTACGACATCACCCACATCGTGGATCGCGTGGGCGGCGGAGACTGCTTCGCCGGCGGGCTGATCTACGGGCTGATGGCGTTCGAGAGCGCGCGCGAGGCGCTCGAGTTCGCGGTGGCCGCCAGTTGCCTCAAACACTCCATTCCCGGCGATTTCAACCGCTTCGGCGTGGATGACGTGAAAGCGCTGCTAAAAGGCGGAGGTTCGGGAAGGGTACAGCGGTAAAAGTGGGGCGGGCCTCCCGGCCTGCCTCATTCTGGAGGCAGGCCGGGAGGCAGGCCGGGAGGCCCGCCCCACTGTGAAACTACTTCTTGCCGGCGCGGATTTCTTCCAGCCGCTTCTTGAGGTAGGCGTTGTACTCATCCCTCAACGCCTGGTCGCGAGGGCTGCTGTAAATCTCGCTGGACTTATACTTGGTTCCCGCGCCCTCGTCGAACTTTTTGCGCGTCCACTCGTCGTGAACGTGGGTGGTATCGGCCGCGTCCACGATGCGTTCGAGCGATTGCGGCGGAACGAAGGTGACGCCTTCCCGGTCCCCGATGGCGATGTCACCGGGCATGACCGTGGTGTTCCCAATGCGGATCGGCACGTTGACCGCAGCCAGCGTGACTCCGCCGATAGCGCTCGGGTGGACCGTCTTGTAATAGCACGGCATATCCATCTCCGCGATTCCGTCCAGGTCGCGGAACCCGCCATCCACTACCAGGCCGCCGCCGTGCGTGGCCTTCATGATGTAGTAGAACAGGTTGTCGCCTACGATGGTGCCGCCTTCCTTCTTGCCGTACAGATCCACCACCAGAACGTCGCCGGGCACGAGCATATCCATGACGTACTGGTTGTTGAGGCTGGGAAGGCCCTTCTCCCTCGCCTTGGCGTTGACTACCGCGTCAAGGTCGGGCCGCGCGGGCATGAAGGCCATGGTAACCACCCTGCCGGCCATCGTCTTTCCTGGGTGCAGGACCAGCCATCCGTCGGTGTACTGGCCATAGGGGGTCCCGCCGCCGCCGGCTCCACGGCCGCCGCCGAAACCGGCCTGGGCGCCAGCGCCGCCGCCAGCTCCCCGTCCGCCGCCGCCGGGAGCGGCGGCGCCCGCGGCCGCGTCCGCCGGGGCCGCGGCGGCAAAGTTCACATTGATTTCTTCGGACGACAGACCCTTGGCCCTCTCGATCAGGGCATCGGGCACCTTCGGCCGGCCGTCGGGAAACCGATCGCCGGTCCAGGCCTTGGTGTAGTCCACCATCTGGTCCTTGGTCCAGGTCCACAATTGCGCCTTGGCAGGCGTGGGCGCAAGCATTGGCGCCAGAAACGCCGCCGAGGCAAACGCGATATAACCGTATCTGCGAATCATTCTATCGGTACTCCTCTCGCTTCCTTAACTTAAGGGCCGGTGGTCAGGCAGGCCGTAGGCGCGCGGCGGGCGTTCCCCATACCGGGCACGCACGTAATTTTACTATCTTGCACGCCTGGCCGAAAGGCCCATTCGTCCGCGACATGGGCTTTAAGCCGGCCGCAGGCACTCCGCCAGTTCCTTCTCCTCGATCACCCCGGCGCGGATCACCCGCCACGCCGGCTCGGTGATATCCACCGTGGTGGCGCCTTGTCCCGAGCACGGGCCGCCATCCACCACCAGGTCCACGCGGCCGTCCATCATCCCGAAGACCTCGATGCCGCTGCGGCAGGTGGGGCGGCCGGAGATGTTCGCGCTGGTCGCCACCAGCGGCTGGTTCAGCATCTCCACGAGCTGGCTGGCGATGTTCGAATGCGAGTGCCGCAAGGCCAGCCGTCCCGTGTTGCCGGTCACCTTGAGCGGTATCCTGGCCGAGGCCGGCACGATGATGGTCAGCGGTCCCGGCCAGAACCGCCGGGCCAGCAGGTAAAAGCGGTTGTTCAGCTCGCTCGCCAGTTCCTCCGCCATCGCCAGGCCGCTCACCAGAATCGGCAGCGAGCGGTGCGGCTCCCGGCCCTTGGCGCGGAAAACCTGGGTCACCGCGCGCAGGTTGAACGGGTCGGCCACCAGCGAATAAAGCGCTTCGGTGGGAATCGCCACCACTCGCCCACGGCGCACGGCGGCGGCGGCCCGCTCCAGCACTTCCGGCTGTGGTTTCTCGGGGTCGATTTCCACCAGGTCGGTAGCCATTTCGTTTTTCAGCGCGGCCCCAGGGCCTCGGCCACGTCCAGAGCCATCTGGTAGCGGCCAAACGGTGCGCTCAATTGAACTCCCTGCACCATATTACGCACGCGCAGAGCCATTTCGCGAGCGATCGCCACCCCTTCCTCGCGCGATTTTTCCGCGCTGTCCACCCTCCGCATGCGCTCCATGTATTCTTCCGGGACCGGCACGCGCAGCTCGTTCACCATGAATTCGGCGTTGCGGAAGCTGGTGAGCGGCCATATCCCGCAGATCACCGGAATCCGCGCCCCCTCCGTGCGCTTCAGAAACGCTTCGAGCAAATTCAGGTCGAACACCGGCTGCGTAATGGCGTATTCCGCCCCGGCTTCCACCTTGCTCTCGAACCGCCGGACCTCCTCGTCCAGGTTCACCGCGCCCGGATTCGCGCCCACGCCGATCAGCAGGGCCGTCTGCGAGCCGATGGGGTTGCCCCCGATATCGAGGCCGCGATTCAGGTTGTGGACAATGTACACCAGGCCGATGGCATCCACGTCGAAAACCGCCGTCGCCGCGGGATAGGACCCCATGCGCGGCGGATCGCCGGTAATACACAGCAGGTTCCGCACGCCCGCCGCGTGCGCGCCCAGCAGTTCCGACTGGATGCCCAGAATATTGCGATCGCGGCAGCAGAAGTGGTTGATGGCTTCGATGCCCGCCTCGCGCTGGATGATCTGGCAGGCCGCCTGCGCGCTCATGCGCGCGCTGGCGCGCGGCCCGTCGGGCACGTTGATGCAGTCGATTCCGTGGGCCGCGCACAGGCGCGCGCCCGCCACCTCGCGCGACGCGTCCACCCCGCGCGGCGGCAGAATCTCCACGAAGGCCACGAACTTGCCTTCGGCCAGCTTGGCGCCGAGCTGGGATTTCGCCGCCATGGCCACCGGGGCCAGCGCCTGCGCCCGGGCTTCCGGCTCTTCCGCCGTCACCCGTGCCCGCTTCTGCTCCGGCTGCAGCGAGCGCGTCTCCGAGCGGATCAGCCGGATGTGCTCGGGCGTGGTGCCGCAGCATCCGCCCACGATCTTCACCCCCGCCCACAGCAGCCGCCGCGCGTACTGCGCCATGTACTCCGGCGAGCACAGGTAAATGCTGCGCCCCTCCACCCGCTGCGGCGAGCCCGCGTTGGGCATGGCGCTCATCGGCTTGGAGGAAAACCCCATCATCCGCTCGATGGTCTCGAGCGCGACCTTGGGGCCCACCGAGCAATTGAGCCCGATGGCATCCACCGGCCAGCCGTCCAGGGTCCGCGTGAAGGTCTCGGTGTCCGTCCCGCGGGTCAGGCGGCCGAAGTCGTCGATGGTCACCTGGGCCACCACGGGAAGGCTTTCCCCGGCCACCTCGCGCGCCGCGAATACCGCCTCCCGCAGCTCGTCCAGGTTGCCGAAGGTCTCCAGAATCAAAAGGTCCGCGCCGCCTTCCACCAGCGCCTCGATCTGTTCCCGGAAGAACGCGCGCGCCTCCGCGAACAACGTGGGCCCCAGCGGCTCGATGCGCACTCCCAGCGGCCCCATGGCCCCCGCCACGAAAGCCCCGCCCGCCGCCGCCTCGCGCGCCAGCCGCACGGCCGCCCGGTTGATGTCGCCCAGTTTCTCGGCCACGCCGTACGCCGCCAAGCGCGGCCGCGTGGCGCCGAAGGTGTTGGTTTCCAGAATCTCCGCGCCGGCTTTGGCATAATCCTGGTGAATCTGGCGCACCATGTCCGGCGCCGAGAGACACAGTTCGTCGTAGCAGCGGTTGATGAACACGCCCCGCGCGTACAGCTCCGTGCCCATCGCGCCATCGCCCACCAGAATGCGGCGCGCGAGGCGTTCGCGAAATTCTTCGAATCGATTACCAGCCAAAGTGGCCATGGGATAAGGGATATCGCAGTATCAACCGATTCTACCGCAGCCGTGGAGCGGCCTTCCAGGCTGCCATGCCGGCATTCCCTCGAAGGCGGCCTAAACCGGTGTCTCGGACGCACGTTGCGGAGATCGGATGGGCTCCCGCCCGGCAAAGCCGCAATCGCCTCGAAATCACAGTTCCCGCGCCGGACCGAGGCAAATAGAGAGCACCTTTAAAGGTGCTATACATAGGTTGTGAACATCGCGCGGGATATCCAGCCGCTGACCTACTTTCGCCGGCAATCGGCCGATGTCGTAAAGCGGCTGAAGGCCACCCGCCGCCCCATGATCCTTACCATCCATGGCAAGGCGGAACTGGTTGTCCAGGATGCCGCGTCGTATCAACGGCTGCTCGACATCGCGGCCCAGGCGGACGCCCGCGAAGGCATTCGACAGGGGATGGAGGATATCTCGCGGGGCCGGACGCGCTCCTCGCGCGCAGTCTTCGACGATCTCCGCGCCAAGTATGACATACCGCGTTGAACTGACGGACCGCGCCGCCCGCGACTTGAGGCTCTTGTTCCTTTTTGTTCGGGCCTGGGAATCGGGTGCGGCTGCGCGGTGGTTCAACGGAATGGAGCGCGCCATGGAGACCCTATGCGAATCTCCCGGCCGCTGCCCCCTGGCGCCGGAAAGCCGTCCCGGGCGGGCGATCCGCCAGCTTCTATACGGGCACAAGCCGCATATCTACCGCATCCTGTTTCGAGTCAGCGCCAAGGACGGCGCCGTCTTCGCGATCCATGTGCGGCATGGCGCCAGGCTGGCGGCAGCCGCGCCCTGATCGGGCATGCCGGAGCCCTTATTGACCCAGAGACGCGGGGACGCGGAGAAGAGATCCTCGTCCAAGCAACAAGATCTCGACAAGACCCGCACTGACGGTCGCGGCTCATTGAGGGTCTGGTGAGTCGCGACCGTCAGGGAGCGGTTGGAGCCGCTATCCCATGCGTGGCGAAATCAAGAGGCCTTCTTCAGCATGGTCCGCTCGAGCGCCATGGGAACGTCGATTGCCACGAAGCGGGCGGCGGAGTACAAATAGTCCTCGCCACTCTCGTCGACGATTCGAAGATCGCCATCCCGCGCGGCGCCCGGATCGGAAACAACAGGGTAGATCTTATGCAGCTCCAGGGACGACTCGTAATCGGAATTGTCGATGCACACGACAAACCGCGGGGTGACCGTTGCCGCTCGTTGCGCTTGCTCGATCTCTTGTTCGATCTCGGCACGGTGAGAAGCAAGAGCCCTCCTCAGCAGCCGAAGCATGGATTTGTAGTCGTCTTCCCCCGCGATTCCACTGTAGCGTGACGCCCGATAGAGAAGACTATACTTCCCCGTGATATCTGCGCCCCGGCTCAGCAGTTCTTCGGTGCCCTGAGTCGGAAGCCAGCGATGGGAGGCGTTCGGTGCGTTCGTTCTGACTCTTTCGGCATCGGTGTGCGAAATGACCTTGTTGCGGAGGTCCCACAGTTTTATAACGAGCGGATCGGAGCCCGATACACTGGCAAACTCTGCATCCAGGTCGGAGTCCTCAATAGCGCTATTTTTCACGAGTTTGTCGATGTGCGGATTGCCCTTCAGGCGTTCCCTGAAGGCTGCATCTGAAAAAAAAGTGCGGTTAGCCTTGACGGTCAAGAGGAATCTCCCGAGACTCAGCGCTCCGTTGTCCTTGTCATATAGCCGACATAGGTGGGACAGCACTGCATCCCGGTGCGCGATCAAGGTCAAGTGCCAGAACGTATTGCTCTCGTTCATTTCGAGATAATACTCGGCGCGGGATTCCTCCAACCCTTTCAGCAGGTTCCAGTGATCCCCGGCGCGACTCACTTCTAAATCGATGCGGTCGCGCAGCCGCTCGAAATCTTCATCGCTCTTCACGCGTATTGCGTCCATCCAAGCTCCATCATGCCTCGCGGCACTGGCTTTTGGCCCAAGGTGCAGCCGCATTAGGCCCTTTGCCCGTCAGGAAAACACGAGTCACCGAGGCGTCGACGACAATCCCATTCACGGGCGCGCCTCATCGCGCAATTCCCGTATCGTCATGCCTCCGAGCGAAAGACCGTGCATCTTCCCGAAAGTCTTGAGCCGCTCAATTGCGTCCCGGCGCTGTTCCGCGGCGGCGAGAGATCCGTTCCCTTGCTGTGTCCGCCACACTGCCACGGCTTCGGCGAGCACGTCCGCCGCGGACGGGTACTGGCCGGAGACGACTGCCTCCTGAACGATCCGCTCAAGCTCAGGTGAGAGTTCGATGGTCATGCGATGCCTCCTTCGAGAACCGTGCCGCCTACCTTATCTTACTCTTACCCCGGCGAGCCCTACTGCACCACTCGCAGCCCGCTCGGCCCCGGTATGGTCCGCACCCAGGAGTTCATTTCCTCTTCGTTTTGCAGCAGGTCGTGGAGCGTGGTCTTGACCAGCACGTGATCCACGGCGACTTGCACCGCGCGCCACAGCGACCGGACCGAGCAATCCACCGAGCGCGTGCAGATGGGCGCCTGCCCCGCGTGGCTGTCGCAGAAATGGGATTCGAACAGCCGGCCACCCAAGGCGTCTATCACGTCGCCGATGGCGATATCCGCCGCCGGCCGCGCCAGCGCGTAGCCGCCTTCCTTGCCCCGCGCGGCTTTCACAAATCCGCCCTTGCGGAGCACCCGCAGGATCTTGGCCGCATAGGCCGGCGATACGCCTTCCGCCAGGCTGATCTCCGGAATGGTCAGGCTCCCGCCCGTGTAGCCCGCATAGGCCAGGCGCACCAGGCAGCGCATCCCATATTCCTCGTTGGCGGTCAGTTTCATTTACGAACCCTCGCGATGGGCACGATGCCATCCAACCCCATCGCCAACTGCGCGCCTTCCGACAGCCTTTCCGTGGTCCACGGCGGATCGAAGGTGAGTTCCACCTGGACGTCGGTGACTCCCGCCACCGCTCGCGCCGCCCGCTCCACCGAGCCTGGCAGCGAGCCCGCCACCGGGCAATTCGGCGTGGTAAGCGTCATGCGAATCGCCACTTTTCCGTCTTCGCTCGCTTCCACGTTGTAGATCAACCCCATGTCGTAGATGTTCAGGGGCAGTTCCGGGTCGTAGACCCGCTTGAGCGCGGCGATGATCTGATCCTTCAATGTCACTCCGTACTGGCGGTTCCGCCCGCGTTATTAAGCGCCGATTTCAGCGTGTGCCACGCCAGGGTGGCGCACTTCACCCGCGCCGGGTAATCGCGCACGCCGCAGAAAACCACCAGCTTGCCCAGGTCCTTGGTCACCGCCGAATCGGTGGTCAGCAGTTCGTGGAACGTGTCCAGAAGCTTGAGCGCCTCTTCGCGGGTCTTGCCCTTCAGGCTTTCGGTCATCAGCGAAGCCGATGCCGTGGAGATGGCGCAGCCGGAGCCGACAAAGCTCACGTCCTTCACGATGCCGTCCTCCACTCTCAGGTACAGTTCCAACTTATCGCCGCAGAGAGGATTGTAACCCTCGGCCGTGCGGTTGGCGTCGGGCATCGGATGGCAATTCCGTGGACGCTTGCTGTGGTCCAGAATAATTTCCTGATAGAGATCGTCGACCATGAGTGCCTCTGGATTACTCGAAAACTGTTTGACGCGGAGACGCCGAGACGCGGAGAGTTCGAGAAGAAGAACCAGGACAAAGACAAAGAGGATTCGGCCTTTCCATGTCTTCTTCTTTCTCTTTCTCTTTCTCTCGGTCTTCTCTGCGTCTCTGCGTCTCTGCGTCTCTGCGTCAAAACGCGTCAAAAACGCCGCCTACGAAAACATCTCCCTCACCTTCCGCAGACCCGCCTCCAAAGCGTCCATCTCCGCCGTCGTATTGTAAAACGCCAGCGATGCGCGCGTGGTGGCCGGAACCTGGAAGCGATCCATCACCGGCTGCGCGCAGTGGTGGCCCGTGCGCACCGCGATCCCCATGCGGTCCAGGACCGTTCCGATGTCGTGCGGGTGGATGCCTTCCATCACGAAGGAAAGCACGGCCGCCTTCTCGCGCGCGGTCCCGATCAGCCGCAGCCCCGGAATCCGCGACAGCGCCTCCGTCCCGTAGAGCAGCAGCTCATGCTCGTAGGCCCCGATGGCGTCTATTCCGATCCGGTTTACGTAATCGATGGCCGCTCCCAGCCCGATGCCGCCCGCTATGTGCGGCGTCCCGGCCTCGAACTTATACGGCAGCTCGTTGTAAGTGGTCTTCTCGAAGGTCACCGTGCGGATCATGTCCCCGCCGCCCTGGTACGGCGGCATGGCGTTCAGCAGCTTACTCTTGCCGTATAACATGCCGATGCCCGTCGGCCCGTACAGCTTGTGCCCCGAAAAGGCGTAGAAATCGGCGTCCAGCGCCTGCACGTCCACCTTCATGTGCGGCACGGCCTGCGCACCGTCGATCAGCGCCAAAGCTCCCGCCTTGTGCGCCATCTCGACGATTTCCCGCACCGGGCTGACAGTTCCCAGGGCGTTCGAAACCTGGCCCACCGCCACCATGCGGGTACGCGGTCCCAGCAGTTTCTCGTATTCCTCGAGCAGCAGTTCCCCGCGGTCGTTGATGGGGATCACGCGCAGCTTCGCGCCTTTTTCCTCACACAGCAGTTGCCAGGGGACGATGTTCGAATGGTGCTCCATGGCGCCGATTACGATTTCATCGCCCGCCTTCACGTTCTTCCGGCCCCAGGTCTGCGAAACCAGGTTGATGGCCTCGGTGGTTCCGCGCACGAAGATCAGCTCGCTCTTGCTGCGCGCATTCAGAAACTGCTTCACCTTGCCCCGCGCCTGTTCGTAGGCGGCGGTGGAGCGCTGGCTCAGCTCGTGCACTCCGCGATGGATGTTGGCGCAGTCCACCTCGTAGAACTTGCGGATGGCGTCGATCACCGGCTGCGGCTTCTGCGCCGTGGCCGCGTTATCCAGGTAAATCAGCGGCTTGCCGTGGACCTTCTGCTTCAAAACAGGGAAATCCTCGCGGATCTTCCGCGCATCGAAACCGATCGGTAACGTGCTGCTAAGAGCGCTCATGGAATTTCTCGAACAGGGTTCGCTCCAGCGAATCCCGCAACGACGGAACTTTGATGCGATCGACAATGTCCTGCGCGAAGGCGTACGTCAACAGCTTGCGCGCGTCGCTCCGCCCGATGCCGCGCGATTGCAGGTAGAACAGCGATTCCGCGTCCAACTGGCCGATGGTCGCGCCGTGAGTGCAGCGTACGTCGTCGGCGAAGATCTGAAGCTCCGGCTTGGTATCGATGGTGGCGTCGTCGGAAAGCACCAGGTTCTTATTGGTCTGCTTGGAATCGGTTTTCTGCGCGTCCTTGCGCACCAGTATGCGGCCGTTGAACACCGCGTGGGCCTTGCCGTCCAGAATGCCTTTGTAGAGCTCGCGGCTCGATCCGTGCGGCTTGGCGTGGTCGATGGTGGTGTGATTGTCCACGTGCTGCGATCCGCCCGCCACGTACAGGCCGTTGAGGGTGGCCTCCGTGCCTTCAGAGAGCGTGGCCGTGACGTCGTTGCGCGCCAGCGCGCCGCCCAGCGCAATCGAGCAGGTGGTGAAGTTGGCGCTGCGTCCTAGGCTCGCGAACATCGCACCGATATGAAACGCCTCCGCGCCCTCGGTTTGGATCTTATAATGGTCCACCACGGCCCCATCGCCCACCGCCAGTTCGGTCACGGCATTCGTCAAATAGGCGCCCGTGCCGCTCACGTATTGTTCGACGATCGCGCACTGCGAATTCTCACCGGCCAAAATCAGAGTGCGAGGATGAACGGCCACGGGCGGCGCGCTAGCCGCCGGGCCTCCGTACAGGATATGGAGCGGCTCCTCGATCACCGCGCCGCGCTCGATTCGCAACGCCACGATCTCGTCCAGAAACGCCGTGTTCAGGGCGACAAAGGCCCCATCTTGGTAGGAAGCGTGCCGGGCAAGATGGGCCTCCATCTCCTCGCGCGTGGCCAGGCGCACGCCTTTGGGAAGGCCAGCAGTCGCCGGTCTTCCATTGAAGAACATCGTCGGCAAGTCGCCGGGCTCGATCTTCCAATTCGGGTTGGGCAGTCCGAACCTCGTACGCGCAATGGCGGCCACGCTGGTGAATCGCCAGTCCTCATCGTGCGTGGTGGGGAAACCGAGCTGGGCGAACCGCTGAAAGGCGGCCTCGCGCAACTCCTGTAGCCACGGCTCCGCGCGCCGCTGGCCGGTGAAGCTTTCGAGCCACGCGCCGGTCTGTTCCGCGATGGCCGTCATCGCTTGCCCACCGCCTCTTCTTCGTCCTCGATCCCCAGCCCCGCGTATCCGTTCTTTTCGAGTTCGAGGGCCAGTTCCTTGCCGCCCGATTTCACGATGCGGCCATCGGCCAGCACATGCACGAAATCGGGGACGATGTAGTCCAGCAGCCGCTGGTAGTGGGTCACCACGATCATGGAGCGATCGGGCGCGCGCTGCAGGTTGACGCCGTGCGCCACCAGCTTCAGCGCGTCGATGTCCAGGCCGGAATCGGTTTCATCCAGAATGGCCAGCCGAGGCTCCAGCACCGCCATTTGAAAAATCTCGTTGCGCTTCTTTTCGCCGCCCGAAAAGCCGCTGTTCACGGCCCGGTTGAGCAGCGCCGGCTCCATGTTCATCAGGCCGGTCTTGACGCGGATGAATTCCAGGAAGTCCATGGCGTCCAGCTCCTCGAGGCCCCGGTGCTTGCGCACGGTGTTGAGCGCGGCCTTCAGAAAATACTGGTTGCTGATGCCCGGAATCTCCACCGGGTACTGAAACGCCAGGAAGATGCCCTCGCGCGCACGATCCTCGGGGGACATAGCCAGCAGGTCCTTGCCGTCATAGGTCACATACCCGGCCGTCACGGCATACAACTCGCGCCCCGCCAGCACCTGCGCCAGAGTGCTCTTGCCGGACCCGTTCGGCCCCATGATGGCGTGCACTTCGCCCGCCTCGACGGTAAGGTCGATGCCCTTCAATATCTCGCGCTCGCCAACCGTAGCGTGCAATCCGCTGATCTCAAGTAAGGCCATCTATTATAAGTTCCTCAACTCCATCATTTCTCTGCGTCTCAGCGTCTCTGCGTCAAAGATCTTCTCAGCCCACACTGCCCTCCAAGCTCACCCCCAGCAACTTCTGCGCCTCCACGGCGAACTCCATGGGCAGCTCACGGAACACTTCCTTGCAGAACCCGTGCACGATCATCGAGACCGCGTCTTCGGTGGAGATGCCCCTCTGCCGGCAATAGAAGATCTGGTCCTCGCCGATCTTCGAAGTGGAAGCCTCGTGCTCCACCTGCGCCGACGTGTTCTTCACTTCCAGGTACGGGAACGTGTGCGCGCCGCACTTGTCACCCAACAGCAGCGAATCGCACTGCGAGTAGTTGCGCGCGCCGGTCGCCGATTTGAGAATCTTCACCCCGCCGCGATAGGTGTTCTGCCCGTGCCCGGCCGAAATGCCCTTGGACACGATGGTGCTGGTGGTGTTCTTCCCGATGTGGATCATCTTCGTGCCGGTATCGGCCTGCTGGTAGTTGTTGGTGAGGGCCACCGAGTAAAACTCGCCCACCGAATTTTCGCCCATCAGCAGGCAACTCGGATATTTCCAGGTGATGGCGGAGCCGGTCTCCACCTGCGTCCAGGAGATCTTCGAGTTCACCCCCCGGCACGCGCCGCGTTTGGTGACGAAATTGTAGATTCCGCCCTTGCCTTCCTTATCGCCCGGATACCAGTTCTGCACCGTCGAGTACTTCACCTGGGCGTTATCCAGCGCCACCAGCTCCACCACCGCGGCATGCAGTTGGTTGGTGTCGCGCATGGGCGCCGTGCAGCCTTCCAGGTAGCTCACATACGCGCCTTCGTCGGCCACAATCAGGGTGCGCTCGAACTGCCCAGTGTCCTTGGCGTTGATGCGGAAGTAGGTCGAAAGCTCCATGGGGCAGCGCACGCCCTTGGGCACGTAGCAGAAGGAGCCGTCGCTGAACACCGCCGAATTGAGCGCCGCGAAAAAGTTGTCCGACGTGGGAACCACCGTCCCCAAGTAGCGCCGCACCAGGTCCGGATGTTCCTGCACCGCCTCGGAGAACGAGCCGAAGATGATCCCCAATTCCTTGAGCTTGGCTTTGAAGGTGGTGGCCACGGAAACACTGTCGAACACCGCGTCCACCGCCACGCCAGCCAGCAACTCACGCTCTTTCAATGGGATGCCCAGCTTCGCGTAGGTTTTCAGAAGCTCCGGATCCACTTCGTCCAGGCTCTTCGGGCGGTCTTTGTTGCTCTTCGGCGCGGCGTAGTAAATAATGTCCTGGTAATCGATGGGCGGGTAGTGAATGTTCGCCCAGGTGGGCTCCTTCATGGTCAGCCAGTGCCGGTAGGCCTTCAACCGCCATTCCAACAGCCACTCCGGCTCGCGCTTTTTAGCCGAAATGAGGCGAATCACGTCCTCGCTCAGGCCCCGGGGGATGGAGTCGGCGTCGATGTCGGTGACGAACCCCCACTTATATTCCTGATTCGCAAAGGTTTCGATGGTATTGGTGGATTCGCTCACCGGGTTTCGCTCCTAAGCTCCTGGACTGTCATTAGTTTAGCCAATCTGTACTTATTAGTCAAGATTGCTCATTGAATGGATGCCGGGTAGGCGCGAACGGCTTCAGCGGGAGACCGGCCTTCTCACTCCGTCTCGGCGGCTGTGCTTCAAAAACACCGTCCGCGCGTCGGGTTCCGGCTCGTGGCATCGCTCCACGAAAGGGTACGCCTGGATACGACCGTCCCGGCGCCGGCGCAATGGGACGCCCGCGAGCGTTGGCGGGGCTGCGATAGACGGGGTAGACTGCGGTACGGGAGGTCCGCATGTCCCTTCGGCCCGTCAAGAAGCTGAGCAAGGCTAAGCCAACCCTGGAAGGCGCGGGCGTGCACCTGCGCCGCGCGTTCGGCTTCGGCGCCACGTCCGATTTCGACCCGTTCCTGCTGCTCGACGATTTCCGCAACGATATTCCGGAGGATTACCTGGCGGGTTTCCCGTGGCACCCGCATCGCGGGATCGAGACCGTCACCTACGTCCTGGCGGGAACCGTGGAGCACGGCGATAGCATGGGAAACCGCGGGGCCATCGCCTCCGGCGACGTCCAGTGGATGACGGCGGGAAGCGGGATTATCCACCAGGAGATGCCCAAAGGCGACGCTACTGGCCGGATGCATGGATTCCAGTTGTGGGCCAACCTCCCCGCCGCGCTCAAAATGACGCCGCCACGCTACCAGGAGGTGAAAGCGGCGGACATCCCTGAGGTCACCGACGACGACGGCACGAGCGTGCGCCTCGTTTGCGGACGTTTTTGGGGGAAGGCCGGTCCCGTGGACGGGATCGCCGCCGACCCGATGTACCTGGATGTGTCGGTCCCGCCCGGGCGAAGAAGGACTCTTCCCGTGGAGACCACGCGCCACGCTTTCGCCTACGTTTTCGCGGGGAGCGGGAAGTTCTGCAACGCTTCCCGTCCCCTCGAAGTGCCGACCGAAGGAGTTGGATGGTCGGACACGGCGCCTCCCGCGGAGGCGGACAACCGCTCGCTGGTGCTTTTCGACCGCGGCGACGAGCTCGTAGTGCAGGCCGGGGAGAATGGGATACGGTTCCTGCTGTGCTCGGGACAGCCGCTCCAGGAGCCCGTGGCGTGGTATGGCCCGATCGTGATGAACACCCAGGAGCAACTGCGGAAGGCGTTCGCGGAACTGGAGGAGGGGACGTTCCTCAAACGGGCGGCCGGCTAGCGCAAGGTTTGTGCGCGGAGACACATTGCCGCGGGGCCTTTCCCCTTGGATTCCAGCCGGGGACCATGGCCGTTCGCGCCTTTTCGGACGGCAAACTCGATTTTCCTCTTGCTATGCGTCGCGCAAGCCGCTAGACTTCTTGCGGAGGAGGTGTCGCCGTGCTTCCGGCTCAGAACATTAGGGTCTTCCTGAACAACGCCCTGAGACCCACCATGATGCCCGCCGAATTGGAGGCTGATAACCCTCTGCCCGAGGCCATCCGCGATATGCCGGATCAGGTGGCCGGCCGGTTCGTCGATCTGGATCCAACCAAGCGCCAGGACATTGAGTCAGCGCTGAAGCGGGTCGTGATCTTTAACGACACCCAGGTGTTGTACACCTTCACTTTCGACTCGCAGACCAACCGTTTTTCCGCCCGCAAGCGATAGCCCTCGCTGTGGAGCGGGCCTCCGGCTTGCTATGTCGACATCCTGTCGACATTCTTCGCTTTACCCCTGCTGCATCCACCGCCGGCGCTCGGCATGAGCAATCGCAAACAGCGCCGCGAACCCCGCCAGCAGCCCCACGGATGCGCCCAACCCCACTAGTTCGGGGCGCGACGATTGCAGGCGCAGCGTGAGCGCTACGTTCAGCGCCACGGGGATGGCGGCCGCAATCACCGGCGGCCAGGGACGGTCCAGGCCAAATAGCGAACGCGACATGACTTCGATCAGGCTCCAGCCAATCAGGCTGGGGCCCAGGCCGAGGAACACCGCCGAAACCATCCGGGTGGACTCCGCCGTGAAGCTGCCGCGCTGGAACAACAGCGCGATGGCGGGCTGGCGAAAGAACAGCGCAAAGCCGCACCCGCCCACCGCCGCCAGCGCCACCAGGGCCACCGTACGGTCGATCAGCCGCAACGCTTCCCTCATCCGGAATTGGCTCCGCAAGCGGGCGATCTCGGGCAACAAAGAGTTCGATATGGGGTTCACCAGGAGGGCCAGCGGGACGCTCACTCCGCGCATGCAGTAATCGAGAGCGGCGGCCATGCCGGGACCGGTATGAGTAGCCCAGGCGCGCGTGAACGTGACGTTCAAGCCCAGCCCCGCCGCATAAACCATGAAGAACGCCGGTTTGGCCAGGATTTCCCGCCAATGCACATGGCACTTGGGAATGCCGCGGGTATCCAATCCGGCGCGCGCCGCGTACCATACGATCGCCAGTTGCGCCCAGGCGCCCACCGCGTACCCGATGACGAAGGCGTACACGCCCACCAGTTTCCACAGGCACAACGCGCCGGCTATGGTGAACACGTTCAGCATGGCCTGGTAGAAGGCCGTGGGCGCAAAGCGGCGGTCGGTGAAGAGCATGGCGCAGCAAACCGCTCCCACCCCGGCGGCGACGCTCGATAGCGAGAGGATGCGCAGGTTATCCACAGCGGCGCTAAAGTACCGTGGATCGAGCCCCGGCGCCAGCGCCTTCATCAGCCAGGGCGCGCCCAGCATCACCGCCGCCGAAATGGCCGCCAGGGCCCATGCGAAACAGCGGCTCAGCTTCAGGAATAGGGCCGTCCGCTCCTCCGCCCGGCAGGCCGTGAGCATGGGTACGAAGGCGAAAACGATGCTGTTGATCAGCACCGAGTTCAAAGTGTCCACCGGCCCCATCGCCACGGCCAGCGAATCGGCGCGGCTGTGGGTGCCGAGCAGGTAGGCCGTCAGCGCCACCCGCACGAAACCGAGCACATTGCCCGCCAGCACGCCCGCCACCAGCGTCAGGCCGCCCCGCACCAAAGGGCTTCCCTTGGCGCGGTGGAAAACCCGCCCCGCGGTCAGCGCCGAAAATGAATCCGTGGAACTCAGGCAAGACCTCTATGGATGGAGCGGGCCGCGCCGGTCCAGGCCACGCCCCCTCAGGCGGTTGCCGCCATGGCGTCGCGGGCGGCCGCGAGCGCGGCGTCGAAGTTCGGAGAGTCGGCGACTTCCTTCACGTATTCCACGTAGCGGATTGCGTTCCGCCGGTCCAGCACGAAAATAGCGCGGCTCTCGATACGCAATTCCTTGATGAGGACGCCGTAGTTGGCGCCGAAAGAAACATCCTTGTAGTCGGAGAGCATTCTCACTTTGTCCACGCCGAAGGCGCCGCACCAACGCGTCTGCGCGAACGGCAGATCCACGCTCACCGTGATTATGTCCACCCCCGGCAGATCCGCCGCGGCCAGGTTGAATTTCCGGGTCTGCGCGTCGCACACCGGCGTATCTAGCGATGGGACCACGCTGATGATGCGCACGTTGTGGCCCGTGTCCGCGAGGGCCACGGGTTTCAGCGCCTGGTCCGTCAGGTTGAAGTCGGGGGCGCTGTCGCCGGGCTTCAACTGGGGGCCGATCAAAGTTAGAGGCTTGCCCCTCATGGTGGTTGCTCCTGGTCTTTCCATTGCTCCTCCTGGTTTTATCGGCGAAGCTCTTATTCTAACAACTCGCCGAGCTTTTCAGCCTCGAATACCGGCGCCTGGCAGGCGTAGTCGCGGCAGACGTAAGCCGTGGCGCGGCCTTCGAGCATGCCCATGGACGCGATGGCCGGAATGCCCTCCTCCAGTTTCCGCCGCGTCTCCGGCGAATCCACCAACAGCGCCACCTGGCTGGGCGCGAAGCGGCGATGCGCCTCGCGGACCAGCGCCGCCGTATCGGCGCCGCCGCAGTCTCCCACTAATACTACCTCGCGCGGGTCGCCCAGCAGGAACTCGCAGGCGGCCAGCATCCGCGGCAGCGCCGAAGGGGCCGCATCCAGTTTATCCGCGAAACTGGCCAGCGTCCGCTCGGCGGCTTCCCGAAACTCGTTCCGGCCGGTCATGCGGGCCAGGCGCAGCAGGTTGCTCGCCGCCACGGAATTCCCTGAAGGCTCCGCGCCGTCGTAGTCTTCCTTCACCTGAAGCACCAGGTCGCCGGCGGCGGCGGCGCTGAAAAATCCGCCGCCCTCCCGGTCCTCGAACAGCTCCATCTGCCTGCGGGTCAGACGGACCGCCATTTCCAGCCATTCCATTTCGAACTGCGCTTCGTAAAGGTCCAGCAGACCCTGGACCGTCAGGGCATAGTCTTCGAGAAACCCGGGGATGGCCGCTTCTCCCTCGCGGTAGCGCCGCAGCAGGGTTCCGCTGGCCGCGTCGTACAGGTGGGAGACCAGGAAGCGGGAGGCGGCGCGCGCCGCCTCCGCATAGCCTGGCTCTTCCAACACCGCCCCGCCCAGCGCCAGGGCCGAAATCGTGAGGCCGTTCCAGGCCGCCAGAATCTTGTCGTCCAGATGCGGGCGCGGGCGGCGCGCGCGCGCCTCCAGCAGCGCTCCTTCCGCCTGGGCCAGCGCCGCGCGCATTTCTTCCACCGGCCGGCCGAACCGGCGCGCCGTCTCCTCCACGCTGTGCGCCTGGTAGAGGATGTTCTGGCCCTCCAACTCGCCGGGCGCGTTGCCGTCCTCTTCCACGCCGTAGCGGTAACAGAGCCATTCCGCCGCGGGGCCGGCCAGGCGTTCGATTTCCGCGGCCGTCCAGATGTAGAACGCCCCCTCGCTTTTCTCCAGTGTGTGGTCCGTAGCGCTATCGGCGTCCTCGGCCGAATAGAATCCACCCCCCGAGTGGCGCAGGTCGCGCAGCGCATAGTCGAGCGTGCGCCGCGCCACGGCGGCGTACTGCGCCTCACCGGTGATCTGAAACGCCTCCAGGTACGCGGTAGCCAGTTGCGCCTGGTCGTACAGCATTTTCTCGAAGTGCGGGACGAACCAGTGGTCGTCCACCGAATAGCGGTGGAAGCCGCCCCCAAGCTGGTCGTCGATCCCGCCCTTGGCCATCTCGCGCAACGTGACGAGAACCATTTCCAGCGCTTCCTGGTTCCTGGTGGCGGCGTGGTAGCGCAGCAGGAAGCCCAGGACCGCGGGGCGCGGAAACTTGGGAGCCTCTCCGAAACCGCCCAGCCGCGCGTCGAAAACGCGGCGGAAGGCGTAGAAGCCGCTGTCGAGCAGGCGCCGGTCGATCCCCGGCGCGCCAAGGCGCGGCGCGGCGTTCACGTGCTTCCGGAGCTGCTCCACTACCTCCCTGGCCGATTCCACGATCCCATCCCGATCGGATTTCCAGGCCGCCGCGATCTGCGAAAGGATGGAGGCGAAGCCTGGGCGCCCCTGGCGCGGCTCGGGCGGAAAGTACGTCCCGCCGAAAAATGGCTCCAGTTCGGGCGTCATCCACACCGACATGGGCCAACCGCCGCCACCCGTGGTGGCCTGTACGAACGTCATGTAGATGCGGTCTACGTCGGGCCGCTCTTCTCGATCCACCTTGACGGCCACAAAACTCTCGTTCAAAATCGCGGCGATGTTATCGTTCTCAAACGATTCGCGTTCCATGACGTGGCACCAGTGACAGGTGGAGTAACCCACGGAAAGGAAGATGGGTTTGTCTTCGCGGCGCGCTTTGTCGAACGCTTCCTGCCCCCACGGATACCAGTCCACCGGATTGTGAGCGTGCTGCAACAGGTAAGGACTCTTCTGGTTCGCCAGCCGGTTGGTGTGAGGCATATCTAAGAGCGCCATTCCCTTCCGGACCGCCGGCCATTGCGGTCCGCCCCAAATTCCACGCTACTCCGAGACGGCTTTCGATTCGATCAACATCCGGATTTCGGCCACGAATTCCGCCAGCGGCTTGGCGCCCAGGTCTCCGTGCTTACGGTTGCGCACGGCCACCTGGCCGTTCTGCTGCTCGCGATCGCCCACCACCAGCATGTAGGGAATCTTCTGCAACTGGGCCTCGCGGATTTTCAGGTTCACTTTTTCACTGCGCTCGTCCACGGTGGCGCGGATGCCGGCCGCTTCGAGCTGCCGCTGGACGCCGCGCGCGTACTCCGTCTGCCGGTCCGTGATGGGCAGCACGGCGGCCTGCACGGGGGCCAGCCACACCGGGAACGCGCCGGCGTAATGCTCGATCAGAATCCCGAAGAAGCGCTCGATGGAGCCGTACAGCGCGCGGTGGACCATCAGAGGCTGGCGGGGCTTGCCGTCTTCGGCGATGTACTCCAGCTCGAAACGCCGGGGCAGGTTGAAATCGAACTGCACCGTGGAAAGCTGCCACGGGCGGCCGATGGCGTCCACCAGCTTGACGTCGATCTTGGGACCGTAGAAGGCGGCCTCGTCGGGTATCACCTTGGCCTTCACGCTCAGCCGCTCGGTAGCGCGCATCAGGGCGTCTTCGGCCAGCTTCCATTGGCCGGCCGTGCCGGCGTATTTACCACTCGTCCCGCCGTCCCAGGTGGATAGCTCGGCTTCGTATTTTTCGAAGCCGTAGGTGGTGAGCGTATCGATGGCGAACTGAAGGCAATCGACGATTTCGTTTTCGATTTGCTCGGGAGTGCAGAAGATATGCGCGTCGTCCTGGGTGAAGCCGCGCACGCGGAACAGCCCGTTCAGCACGCCGGAGCGCTCGTAGCGGTATACCGTGCCGAGCTCGCCCAGGCGGACCGGAAGATCGCGGTAACTGTGCTGCTTGTCCTTGTAGATCAGGATGTGGAACGGGCAGTTCATGGGCTTGAGCTGGTATTCGGCGTCGTCCAGCTTCATGCGCGAGAACATGTTTTGGGCGTAAAAATCGGAGTGCCCTGAGGTTTTCCAAAGATCGAAGCGCGCCACGTGCGGCGTATAGACCAGCGAATACCGGCGCTTGAGGTACTCGTCCCGCATCCAGTCTTCCAGTTCCTTGCGGATGATGCCGCCCTTGGGGTGAAAGAAGATGAGCCCGGGGCCGGCCAGTTCCTGGATGCTGAACAGATCGAGCTCCCTGCCGAGCTTGCGGTGGTCGCGCTTCTTGGCCTCCTCGATCTGCTTAAGGTATTCGTCCAGCTCTTTTTGGGTGAAGAAAGCCGTGCCATAGATGCGCTGCAACTGCTTGTTATGCTCGTCGCCCTTCCAGTAGGCTCCGGCGATGGAGAGCAGCTTGAACGCCTTGATTCGGGAAGTGTCGGGAACGTGCGGCCCGCGGCAGAAATCGATGAACCGCGGCCCCAGCGTGTACTCGGTAAACACTTCGCCGGCGCGCTCCTCGATGAGCTCGCACTTCATCCATTCCTCGGAGTACTTCTTGAGACCTTCCTCTTTGGAAGTGTAGATGCGCTCGTAGGGGAGGCGGCGCGCTTGCAGTTCCCACATCTTCTTTTCGATCTTCTCGAGGTCCTCGGGAGTGAACGGGGTGGCGCGGTCGAAATCGTAGTAGAAGCCGTTATCGATAGCGGGACCGATCCCCAGGCGGGTCTCGGGAAACAACTCGAGCACGGCTGCCGCCAGGAGGTGCGCCGCCGAATGGCGATAGACCACCAGCGCTTCGGGATCCTTGGCGGTGAGAATCTGCACCCGGGCGTCCTTATCCAATGGCCGCGTCAGGTCGAAGAGATCCCCATCCACTTTGGACACGATGGCGGCGTCCGCCA